>JAQBTG010000030.1 GCA_027624955.1 Pseudomonadota bacterium | reverse complement strand
CTCTATCTGACGCAGCAGGTTCAATACATCCTCATCGGAATATCGTTTCCTTGCCATCCAAATACCTCCTCATCTTCGTAAAATATCACGAATTACGTGGCACAGTTATAGGGGGGCAGGACACTCAATAGCGAACAGCATAGCGAACTCTCGATCAAAGAGGGCGGCGATTACAGCTTTTCTAAGGCGACCAATTCCGTACCTCTCAACGCGGTCGAGTTCGGCCTCGCTGTTCGTCATTATCCCATCGTTTTTACAAGCGCCGACCCGGCATTGCCGGTCGTCGTACTGGGTCTTCGATCTGGCCAGAATATGTTTCTCGACAATGGCGGCGCTTGGGAATCCAACGTCTATGTGCCGGCCTATATTCGGCGCTATCCGTTCATCTTTATGAGCAGTTCCGATGGCTTGCAGTTTACGCTTTGCGTGGATGCGGAGTCAGAGCTCTTGGGGATTGGCGGCAAACGCAGCCTGTTCCAAAACGGCGAAGCGACCGATATTACCAATCGCGCGCTGGAATTTTGTCAGGCCTTTCAAGCACAGCATGAATATACCCGCCAATTTGCGGAGGCCGTATCTGAACACGGCCTGTTGAGCGCGCGCGCTGCGGAAGTGACATTGAAATCCGGTGAGAAACTATCCCTCGGCGGTTTCCGGATCATCGATGAAGGAAAGTTCAATGCGCTGCCCAGCGAAGTCTTTCTAGAGTGGCGGCAACGTGGCTGGCTGCATTTGGTATATTCTCATTTTATGTCGCTCAGCAATTGGGCGGGATTAGTTGATAGAACAGCGACGAGTGAGAGCAATGCAAACTAAATCCATGAAGTTCCTGGTTGCGGCAGCTTTCGCCGCACTACTAATTTTTTCTACGCAACACGCGATGGCGGCGTCTTCAGACGGCGATGAAAAATCCGCGGTTATCGAGGGGTTTCGCACCGCACATTTTGGCATGACCGAAGAGGAAGTGCTGAAGCTGGTCGCCAAGGAGTTCGGCATTAAGGGCGATGCCGTTGTGCGCGAGGAGAACAACCTCGAGAAGACCACCAGCCTAATTGTACCGGTCAATAACTTGATTCCGGAAAGCGGCCCGTCGCAGGTCGCCTATATATTCGGCTATGGCTCGAAGAAACTTATTCACGTAAATATTGTTTGGGGCCATTCGGTGGATGCTGAAACCACCGCGCAAAAGCTTGTCGCGACTGCGAATATTTTGCGGAATTATTTTAGTGCGGCTGGATATAAGAACGTAAAAGTCAATCAGCCGGTCGAAGTTGGCAAGACCCTGGTGTTCCGCGGTACCGACGATAATAGTCGCATGGTGCTTCTGGTGTTGAACGCCACGCGTGCTTCCGATGATCAAGGTGAAAATGGCGATGCGAAAGTCCAGAAATTGTCTCTGCGATTATCTTATATCGAGAACCCGCAGAATCCGGATATCTACCGGATTCAAGAGGGGCAGTTCTAAAGCCTTATTTTGCACGCCGCCCCGGGGCTAGGCGTAAGTTAATTGGACGGCGCGGCGTGGCAATGATATGTCCCTCCGCGCCGTTTCTATTTATATAGAACGGCGAGACGGCCGGTTTTCAGGGTATCTCACACGGGCGGCAATTAAACGGAGACGGGCATGAACATCGCGGCGTTGCTGGCTAAAGCAGCCCTCAGTTATTCGGACAGACCGGCCATCACCTGGGGCACCGAGACATGGTCTGACTATGCCAGTTTTCACCGTGCTGCGGGAGCCATAGGCGGTGCGCTCAAACGGGATTATGGCCTGCAAGCGGGCGACCGAGTGGCGATTACCATGTCCAACCGGCCTGAATTTCTAGAATCCCTGTTCGGAATTTGGTATGCCGGCCTCGTTGCCGTACCGATCAATTCCAAGCTTCATCCGGCGGAATTCGCCTATATTTTTGATAATTCAGGCGCGCGGCTGTGTTTTTCTGGCCCGGAACTTGTGCCCGCCATTGAAGAATTGATGACGGAACTTGTGTCCCTGGAAACCGTCATCGCCGCGGGCAGCGATGCTTATAAAAAATTATGCAGTGGTGTGGCGTTGCCTCATGAGAGCCGCGCGCCTGAGGATCCCGCCTGGCTGTTCTATACCAGCGGCACCACCGGGCGGCCCAAGGGCGCGACGCTGAGCCACCGCAATCTATTGGTCATGACGCTCAGCTACTATGCCGATATGGACGTCATCAGCCCGGAAGATTGCGTTCTTCACGCGGCACCCCTTTCTCACGCCTCGGGGCTTTACGCGCTTCCCCACGTGGCCAAGGCCGCCAACAACGTCATTCCAAAAAGCGGTGGATTCGAAGCTGAAGAGGTACTCAGTCTCATTCCGCAGTTTTCCGGCGTCACCCTGTTCGGGGCGCCGACCATGATCGTTCGGCTCATGAACAGCCCCGCCATGGCCGCAGCCGATACAAGAAATCTGAAGCTTCTCTATTATGGCGGCGCGCCGATGTATGTCGCCGACGTTGTGCAAGCGCTGAAGATATTTGGCTCCAAGCTGGTGCAGATTTATGGCCAGGGTGAAGCGCCGATGACTATCAGCTATCTGCCGAGACACTTCTACGCGGAATCGGATCATCCGCGCTATGCCGAGCGGATCGCCTCCACTGGAATCGCGCGAACCGATGTGGAATTTCGCGTGGTCGATGAAGATGATAAACAAGTGCCAACCGGACAGGCTGGGGAGGTGATCGTGCGCGGCGATGTGGTGATGACCGGCTACTGGCAGAACCCCGAGGCGACCGCCACGACGTTGCGCGGTGGCTGGCTGCATACCGGCGATATTGGCAGTATCGATGAAGACGGTTTTCTGACCCTCATGGACCGTTCCAAAGACATGATCATATCGGGCGGCACCAATATCTATCCGCGCGAAATCGAAGAAGTGCTACTGCGCCATGAGGGCGTGCGCGAGATATCCGTCGTGGGCCGGCCGCACGCCGATTGGGGCGAGGAAGTGGTGGCGTTCGTGGTTCGAGCGGAAGGCCCAGAAGTGACTGCCGAGGCTCTGGACACCCTTTGCCTGGCTCATATCGCGCGGTTCAAACGGCCCAAGGAATATATATTTGAGGCCAGTTTACCCAAGAATAATTACGGCAAAGTGATGAAACGCGACCTTCGCGACCGCCTTGTGGCCGAAGCGAGTTTGGCGAAGTAGCGGGCCTTAGATTCCGAGATATTCGTCAACGATCTCCTGGTCGTTTAACTGCGATGGCGCAATGCTGGTGATGATCCGCCCTTTCTGCATGATGAGGACTCGGCCCGCCAGCTTGGCGATGAATTGCAAATCCTGTTCCACCAGGAGAATGGTGAGGCCGAGGGCGGTGCTCAGCGTATCCAGCTTCTCCATGATCTGATCGACGATCGAAGGCTGAATTCCTTCGGTAGGCTCGTCCAGTAGAATAAGTTTGGGGCGCCCAACGAGGCAGCGCGCGAGCGCCAATATTTGTTGTTCGCCGCCGGACAGCGCGCGGCCCGGCCGATTTAACAGGTCCTTGAGCAGCGGGAAATATTCCAGCATCTCGGGGATTGCACTTTCGCCGCCGCGTACGACCTCCCCCATCTTCATGTTTTCCAGGACGGTGAGTTGCGGGTAGATGTCGCGCCCCTGTGGCACATAGCCCATCCCAAGCCGCGCGCGACGGAACCTGGAAAGGCGTGTGATGTCTTTTCCGTTGAAACGGATAGTGCCTCGGTTGGTCTTGATTTCACCGATCAACGTCCGCAGCAGCGTGGTTTTCCCCATGCCGTTATGGCCTAGAATGCCGACAATTTCGCCTTCCTGAAGCGACAGCGAGACGCCTTCCAGGATGGGAATTCGGCCATAGCCGGAATGCAGGGTGTCGACTTCAAGCACGTCCCGATACCCCCAGATAGACTTCGCGCACTGTCTTGTTCTGCTGAATATTCTCCATCGTGTCCTCAGCCAAAATACCACCCTGATGAAACACGGTAACCTGCTTGGCGATCTCTCGAATAAACTGCATGTCATGTTCAACAACGACCACCGTCGTTGTCCGATTGATCTCTCGGATTAAATCGGCGGTGCGGCTGGTCTCATCGACGCTCATACCGGCGGTGGGTTCGTCGAGCAGGATGATGCGAGGCTCGAGCACCATGATCATGCCGAATTCGACCCATTGTCGTTGGCCATGCGCCAGCTCACCGACCAGGTCTGCCGAAATCCCGTCCAGCTCCAGGCGTCCAAGCGCCGTGTTCACGGCTTTGCGCGTGTTTTCCGAATCATGACGAAAGCGCGCGGCAAGCCATAGATTTTCATGCACGCTGAGGCCGTCATAGACATCTGGAACCTGGTTTTTGATGCCTATGCCGAGACGGCTAATTTGATGCGGTGCCGCGCGAGTGATGTCGCTGCCATCAAATATAATGCGCCCTGAGGACGGCCTAAGTTGAGCGGTCAACATCTTGAAGAACGTGCTTTTGCCGGCACCGTTGGGGCCGATCAGGCAGCGCAGTTCGCCACGCGCCAGCTTGAAATCAACGCCGGCAATAGCGCGCACACCGCCAAAGCGCTTTTCTAAGCCGCGGGTCTCAAGGATGATATCGTCCACCGCCACTCCGCTCCTTGGTACTAGCGCCGGCGTAATTTTTGCTGCGCGTAGGACAGCACCATGCCGACGCTCGGCAACACGCCTTGCTGAAACAGTAATACGAAAAGCATCAACACCAAACCGAGAACGAAGGGCACCTGGCCGACACCCTGCGTGCCGAGCCAAAGCTTCAAATACTCGATCCCGATGGCGCCGGCGATCGGGCCGATCAGAGTCGCCTTGCCGCCGACCAGCACCCAGATGATGACGTCCGCCGCGCGGCCAAGGCCAAACATTTGCGGATGGGCAAGTGGCCCCCAAATGGCGAACAGCGCGCCTGAAAGCCCGGCTATGCCGCCGGCGAGGACAAAGGCGCTGAGTTTATATTTGCGCGAGTCATAGCCCAGCAATTCGGTGCGCCGTTCATTCTCGCGGATGCTCACTAGTATGCGCCCGTATTTGGTCAACAGTAGCATCCGAAGACCCACATAGATCAACACCATCAGGACCACCGCAAGTTGGAAAAATCCCTCGAAACTGAATTCCACACTAGTGTCCCATGGAATTTTCAAGGACGGCACGGTGGGAATGCCGTTCTGCCCGTTGAGGCGCACACTGCCAATGACATATTGTTCACCTGACGTGGCGCGGATGCCCTTTTCTAGGATCAAGGTGACGACCAGGGTGATGACACTCAGGTAAATGTCGCTGATGCGGCCATAGATCATGAAATAACCGACGATGGCTGAGAACAGCATGGGCAAGGCCAGGGCGAAGAAGATGGAACCTGTGGTGTCGCCGGTATTCAGCGCCAGCACCGTATAGCCGTAGCCGCCAAGCCCAAAGAATGCGGTTTGCCCAAAGCTGAGGATGCCGCAATAGCCCCACAGAAAACTCATGCTGAGGGCTAACAGTGCAAAGATGAAGTAGCTTGTCAGGTCGATAATGACATAGAGCTCAAGATATTCCGGCATCAGCAGTAAAATGACAGAAGTCGCGCCGACGAACAGCCACCACCACCATTTCGGCGGCGTGCTGGGCGGGTCGAGGGCAAATATTTTAAGCGCCATCGTTTAAACGCCGCGTTTGAATTTGCCGGTGATGCCGAGCGGTAACAGGCGCAACAGAATAATGGCAACAAACAGCACGCTCATTTCGCCGATCACCGAAGAGCCGATATAAGCAACGATTCCGTCGATGGTGCCGAACAATCCAGCCGCTGAAATTGTCCCCAACAACGCCATCTGGCCGCCTGAGATGACGGTGATAAAAGCCTTGGCGATATAGCCGACGCCGAGCGTGGGATAGGCGCCGATCACCGGCACCAGGACCGCCCCGGCAATACCGGTCAGCATCGACCCAAAGCCGAAGGTCAGCATATAGATGAGGCTGGTGTTAATACCGAGGCTGGCGGAAACATTGGCGTTCTGCATCGTGCCGCGGACCACCAAGCCGAACCGTGTGAAACGCCATAGACAATAAGTGCCGACCAGGAGAGCGATCGCGAAGGCGATCATCACCAGGCTATATTGCGAAACGCTATAGTCGCCGACTGGTATGTTGCCCAGCGGCGAAGAGATGCTTTCCGTTTGTGGACCGAATATCCAGGTAATTCCGCCGACCAAAAACAAGCTGAGGCCCCAAGTCGCGAGCAGCGTGTCGACGATGCGGCCATAGAGAAATTGGATGATCGCGCGTTCGACGAGAATGCCAAACAGGCCAACCGCAAGGCCGGAAAGAAATATTGCGATCCACAGGCTCACCCCGGCCTGGGTGATGATGGTACAGAAATATGCGCCCAGCATGAGGAACTCGCCCTGGGCCAGGTTGATAACGCGCATCATGCCAAAGATAACGGCAAGCCCAAGACTGACCAGAATAAACAGGCCAAAAGAAAAGCCGATTTGATAGGCGTAGATCGCGACCTGATCCAACGGGTGCCCCGGGAAATTCAGAACTTGGCGGACAAAAACGCAGGGTTGCGTCTGCACGGCCACCCGCCAGCTGGCGGGTGGCCGTGAGAAACGCTATTTCGGCTATTGGGTCTTATTTGACCTCGACTTCATACTGCATCGTATCGTCCGGGTTGGCGTGAAGGTCGCACACGAGCTGCGTATCCTTCGGCGGTCGCTGCGAGAACGAGTTGATGACGTCGAAGCCTTTATTGCGATTGCCGCGCACGATATGGATATCCATCGTCGTGTGGTTGGTCTGGCCGTCGATCGTATAGGTGCCGCCGGCACCATTTACGGAGACGCCACCCTTGGAGAGCGCATCCATGACCGCGTCAGGATCCGGGCTGCCGGCTTGGCGCACCGCTTCGGCCCAGAGCTTGATACCGCGTTCGCCATATTCGCCATATTCACCGACATAGCCATTGTCGCCGGTATAGGCGTGGAAGCGGCTGACGAAGTCCTTGGCCGCTGCGGTATTCAGATCGTCGACAAACGAGGTGCCGAGAATAATGCCGTCGCCCTCGTCGGCGCTGAGCTGGGTCTGCTCGAGACCAACGCCATAGGTGCTCGAAGCCAGCATCATATTCTTTTTGCCAATGGTGGATTCGAATTGGCGATAGAAAGCGATATGAGCGCCGCCGACCAGCGCCGACCACACCACATCCGGTTTGGCCGCCTGAATGCGCGAGATTGCCGGGGCGAAATTGCTCACATCCAACGGGAAAAATTCCACCGCCAGATCTTCGCCGCCATTGTCACGGATGAGTTTCTGCATCCATTTGCTGGTGATGTGGCCGTAATTGTAATCGGCCGCCAGGATGTAGCCCTTCTTGGCGCCCTGATCCTTGACCACGTAATCGATCAGCGGCTCCAATTGTTGCGCTGGCACCATGCCTGTGGAGACATGTCGGCGGTCGCACACGCCGCCTTCATAAAGTGAATTATAGAACAATAAGCCTTTGAACTTGCGCACGGCGGGGCGCATGACCTCGCGCGAGGAACTGGTGATGCCGCCGTGAATGACATGCACCTTGTCTTTCAACATCGCCTGCGTAGCGTATTTGGTGTTGAACTGCCCGTCCGACTGCGAATCGTAGAACAACAGCTCTACCGGTCGGCCAAGTAGGCCGCCCGCAGCGTTTATTTCGTCCACCGCCATGGCGGCGGCGGAAATCTGCTTCAGGCTGTAAATATTGAGGATGCCCGATCTGTCGAGAATATTGCCGACACGAATTGGCTCTTCCGCGGCGATGCCCGCGCGTCCGAGAACATGCGGCAGGCTGGCAAAAGCAACTGCGCCGGATGCGGCCTGGAAAAATTGTCTGCGACTGAGTTTCATAGCCTCCGTCTCCCTGATTATAGGGATCGCCCCATGCGGGCGATCCTGATCCCATTATCGCTGGAACGGAAATCCGATCAAGCGCTGTAACGACGGCAAGTTATTGAACGCGAGAACTTACCCGGCATGCGTCGCTTGGCGCGACTGCTTGTTGCGTTCAGCATCCGCTTGGACACGGTCTTCGTAGGCGGTCCGGCGTGCTACCGCCCAGGCCTGCTTGACTTTATCGCGGTAGACACGCGCCAGCCTAGGCGTCCAGGAATGGTAACGTGCGATGGCGGTGCTCCAGGAGCGCGCATCGCGGTAGAGGCTCTTCAGCAACAACGCGGCGTAGGCCACATTACTTGCTGGATCGAGGAGCTCTTCAAAAGAGGCTCTTCAGCAACAACGCGGCGTAGGCCACATTACTTGCTGGATCGAGGAGCTCTTCAAAGCTGCCGAACGCATGAGCGTGATATTGAAGATTTATCTGCATGCAGCCGATGTCGATATTGCGCACGCCTTGATTGTAATTTTCGCGAATCTTGACGAGAGCTTCCGCTTTGCTGGCAAAGCGGTGGCCGTTCTGTCGTGCGTAAACGGTCCACGGCCAAGCGATATTGCGCGCTCGCTCGCGGTCCCAAACGCCGGATTTCACCATGGCGATAGCCAGCAAAAGCTGGCTCGGAATATCGAGCCTTTTCTCGGCTTCAGCTATGTATCGCGCGCATATTTCGCCGGTTGACAATCCAGTTTGCTCCGCCCTCGCCGGTGAAGAGGATGAATTAACGGCCACCACAGCAAGTGCGGCCGCGATCGTTGCTGGCAACAGGAGAATCATGCGCATTTCGTTAAATGTGGAAGCAAGCACCGTGCCAAATGATTGGCCGACATTCCAGCTAACCGCAGTACAGCGGCATAACTGCTAGGAATATTTGAAGAATAACTAAGGCAGAGCCCGGACAAGCCGCCAAACTATGAAAAGACGGCGCGTGCCAGAAAGCCTGTGAGCAAGTGATTCCCTGGGTCTCGCACGATTTTTGCCGGCGCTACCTGCATGCAGCTTACCGGCTAATTTGCGTCGCGAAGAATATCCGTCAGGAACCGTTGCCGCGCCGCTTAAGGGGGCGGGCCTCTATTTCAGCCATGATGCGCACGAATTCTCCAAGTCGCTGGGTCAGCGTCGCATGTCCATCCGAGCGCGCATAGCGTGCTTCATCCATATACAGCCCTCGGCTGATTTCGACTTGTATGGCGTGAACGTTTTCAGCCGGGCGGCCATAGTGGGTGGTTGTATGTGCGCCGGCATAGGGCTCATTGCGCGCCACCCGAAAGCCAAGCTCGAGCAGCGCCAATTCCGCATGTTCGATCACCTCTGACGCGCAGGAGGTGCCGAAACGATCGCCTAAAACAATGTCGGCGCGGCGCCGGCCGGCGTCGCGGTCACTCGGCCCGCCGACCGAGGGCATCGAGTGGCAATCCATCAAGATGGCAAAGCCGAAGCGCTCACGGGTTTCATCCACCAAGCGGCGGACCGAATCGTGATAAGGCGTGTAATAATTTTTGATACGCGCCTCTGCCTCGGAAAAAGTTAGCTTCGTGTGATAGATCTCCGCGCCATTGGCAACAACCCGGGCGATGCTGCCGAAGCCGGCGCGCACCCGATCGGATCGTGTCTTCACGAAAGCCGGCAGGGAATCGCAAAACATATTCGGGTCAAGCTCATAGGGCTCGCGGTTGGGGTCGATGTAGGCGCGCGGAAATAAAGCGCTTACGAGCGGCGCGCCATGTAATGGCGCATGCGCGAAAAGTTCGTCGACAAAGCTGTCCTCGGAGCGCCGCAAATCGAATGCGTTGAGCTTCGAAGCGCTGAGGAAGTCATCCTTATAGTCGCTGCCGCTATGCGGCGAGGAACACACCAGAGGCGCCGTCTGCTGGCGTGGCAGGAGCAACTGGACGGCGTCGCCGATTCGTTGGCGCACAATTTTTTCGTTGGTCGGCGTATCGAGAATATCTTCCCTGGCTCTCATGCTCCGGGTGTAGACCAAATTTCCCAGAGTGTCACGGTGATCGCCCGCTGCCGCGCCGTAGCGGCCATTTTACACCGACTAGAAGGCCACAATTAGCGACTTCTTAACAGCTCGCGCGCACCTTGTTGGGCGGGTACATGGCGCGAAACGGGGCCAGCATGGCAAAAATACTGTTGGCAGAAGACGACGAATCGATGCGCTCCTTTCTGGCCCGCTCGCTTTATCGTGTCGGTCATGAGGTCCGCTCGGTCTGCGATGGCTTCGAGGCATTGCCGCATATCGCCGATGGCGATTTCGACCTGTTGGTTACCGATATCGTCATGCCCGGCATGGACGGCTTGGAACTTGCGCGGCGCGCAAGGTTGGCTATTCCTAGCCTGAAGGTAATATTTATTACCGGCTTTGCTGCCGTTTCGCTTAACACCCAGGCCTCCAAAAATTCAGATGCTCGGGTTCTCTCCAAGCCGTTTCACTTGCGCACTCTGGTAGAGGAGATTGATCGCGCTTTGGCCGCAGCATAGAGGACTTGCCTCACGCCCCCTTCGGATGCTAATCGAATTCTCACGGGCGCATAGCTCAGCGGGAGAGCACTACGTTGACATCGTAGGGGTCGTTGGTTCAATCCCAACTGTGCCCACCACCGTCCCATAGAAATTCTTGCCGCGTGTGTCGCCGGCAAGGTCGGTTTTAGCGCCTAATCTCGCAAACGATGTTCCAGCGCACGGCACCCGCTTTATCCAGCTTGTCGTAGTTGACGCGCTGGCGTTTGACCCTGCGGCGGACCTCATCGGTCAGCGCGGCGCGCAACTCTTCCGGTAGCTCGGCGATATCGAGTTCGAGCGTGATCGGCTGTTTGATCGTGGATCTTTTTGTCGAGCGCGCGTTTTTAGCGCGAACCGCGGTTCCGTCTTCCTCATCGTCGGCGTCTGACGATTTCTTATTGCCAAAAATATCGTCCCAGCCCTTGCGGTAGGCGGGTGTGCGCACGCTTGAGAAATATCCGTAATGCACATCGCTGCTGGAAACGGTCTCTTTCTGCGCTTTTTCTCCGCCGGATTTGGCCGATTTTTCCGTGCCGGCATCACCAGATTGTTTCGCGCCGGAATCGGCAGACTTTTCAGCGCCTGAATCAGCCGGTGTTTCGGTGCTGGTGTCTGACGCGCTGCTGGCGTCACTGGCACTCTTGGCCGCTTTCTTTGTTGACGCGGACGGTTTGGTCGCTGCCGCTTTGGCAGTGGATGACGCCTTGGATTTCGCGGCGCCGACGCTGCTGCTCTTTTGGCTCACGGTACTTTTACCCTTGATCGTGTTTGCAATCCGGGGAGTTATACAATTAGTGCCCGCATTGTGCCGCAAAAAAGAATGTGCCTCTCAGAGTTTGTTCTCGCGGTCCGATTTGGTCGTATCGCCGCTCGGTCGTGCGATGGCCGTTGACGGATTGCAGCCAAGGACAGCTATCAATAGGATGCCGGAAATAACCATTCGGGTGTGTGAAAACGTGATCAAGTCAATCGAATACAAGATTGGTGGGCCGCAATGACGGCGCCAAAAGTGGTCCCAAAGGTGACGCCAGCTGCTCCTTCACAGGTCACGTCACAGATTTCGTCCCTGACCCTCGCCGAAGCCATGATTGCGACGCTCAAATCTTGTGGCGTGCGGTTTCTATTTGGCGTCCCGGGCGGAGGCTCCAGCCTTGATTTGATCGCTGCGGCCGACAAGGCGGGCATGACGTTTATCCTTTGCCGGGGTGAGACTTCGGCTGCGCTCGCGGCAGCGGTCTCGGCGGAGTTGACCGGCGCGCCTGGAATCGTCTTGACCGCGATTGGCCCGGGCGCGGCGAGCGCCGTTAATGGTGTAGCCTATGCCCACCTCGAGCGCGCGCCGTTGCTGCTAATCTGCGATTCGCGCGATGCGGGCGAGAATCTTCCGCCGCATCAAGTGTTTGACCTTCAGGCAATGTTTCGCCCGATCGCCAAGGCATGCGTACGTCTGGCGCCGGAATCCGGCGCTGCGCAGTTCGCCGATCTCGTGGCGTTAACCCAGCGCCCTCCTGAGGGGCCGGTTCTGGTCGAACTCTCTTCCGGGGACGCGGCGAGGATCGCCACACTTCAAGCGGCGAATGACGAATCGGCCAACGGCGTCACGATGGAATCCGGCGGCCGGCAGGTTAGTGATGCCCAGAAGGATGCGATGGATCTAGCGCGCGATTTACTGGCGAGCAGCCAGCGCCCCGTCCTTTTGGTCGGGCTTCAGGCCGCTAACCCCGAATTTTCCGCCGGATTGTTACAATTCGGAGAGCGCCTCGGCTGTCCCATCATGACCAGCTACAAGGCCAAAGGCGTGATTGCGGATGCGCACCGCCAAATGATCGGCCATCTTACCGGCGCTGCCGGCGAAGCGGAAGCGATCCGGGGCGCCGATCTCATCCTTTGGGCCGGCGTCGAGCCGGTTGAACTCATTCCGGCGCCATGGCGCCATGATGTGCCGGTATTGGCTTTGAGCGATCGCACCGGGCTGAACTATCCGTTTGCCCCGACGGCGGAATTGGTCGGACCCCTGAGCGACGGGATCGCGGCGCTCAGCGCCTCTTGCCGGCGCTCAGCCTGGACGACGGATGAGGTCGCAGGCCTAAAAGACAGGATGAACATGCGTCTCACACTCGGCGGTGGGGACGGACATACGGCGGAAACTGTGATCGATGCGACCCTCGCCGCGCTGGCCGGAACGGCTGCCGATACGCGCTTCACCATTGATGCCGGCGCACATATGGTTTCCGCGATGGCGCGCATTCAGGCTTTTGAGGCGCGCCAGGTGCTCAAATCCACCGGCCTCTCGACGATGGGATTCGCCCTACCTGCGGCAATCGCATCTGCCCTAGTCGAGCCGGAGCGTCGAACCATCGCTTTTACCGGCGATGGCGGCCTGATGATGTGCATGGCCGAGCTCTCGACTGCGGCCCGCCTGGGGTGCCGCCTGACCGTGATTGTGCTGAACGATGCGGCGCTTTCCTTGATCGACGTGAAGCAACAGCGCCGCCAGGATCGGCCGATCGGCGTACGTTATCCGGCAGTGGATTTCGCGGCGACCGCGCTCGGCCAAGGCTGCCGCGCGTGGAAGGTAGAGCTGCACGAGCCATTGCAACCGGCAATCAGCGCTGCTTTGGCGCATGACGGCGCCGGTCTGATCGACGTGGCGGTGGATCCGGCGCCCTATGGCGACCAATTGGCGGCGTTGCGCGACTAGCGCGACCGCGCAACCGCAAACAATTCACAACAATCCGCCATACTTAACGAACGGTTAGGCGTTGTTCCCTACTCTATGTGTGTCGGCGCCTGGTTTGCCTATTTCGAGGCAGGCAATCCAGACCTGCACCGCATCACTTGTCCGCGATTTTCGTGGCCATAAAGAGTTCGGAATCAAGAGCTTGGAAACATCTCACGATCGATTCGCGTTGCACACTACCGAGATTTCACAATCGCGTTTGACGGAGCTCGAAGCCGAACTCAGCAAATCGCACGACAATCTCGGCCGTCTTGCCTCCCAACTTGACCGGGTCAACCGGGATTTTGAGCGCTTGACCAGTTATGATCTTCTGACCGGGCTGGCGAACCGCACTCTGTTTTACGATCAATTGAGCGGCTTTATTGCCATTGCGCGGCGTGAAAAGCGCAAACTTCCTCTCCTGGTGCTCGATGTGAACGCGTTCAAGGACGTCAACGACGGTCTCGGCCATCAAGCCGGAGACCACGTTCTCAAGGAGGTCGCGGTCAGGATTTCAGAGGTCGAGCGTGATTCCGACACGGCGGCGCGTTTGGGCGGCGACGAATTCGCCGTCGTGTTGCCCACAACTGCCACGATCGACGGCGCCATGGTGGTTGCGCAAAAAATCGCCAGCGCCGTGGAAGCCCCGATGCTGGTTGACGGTCACCGTTTGTTGCTCGGCGTGAGCATCGGTATATCGCTCTACCCGGATAACGGTTCGGACGATAAGGGCTTAGTCAGTCTAGCTCTCGTCGCGATGAACGAGGCCAAGCGGTCCGGCGGCGGTTTCGTTGCCTGCGCGCCGGATCAGAACAGATCGCCATCCGGGAAATTGATTCTCGCCGGCGATATCCGCGATGCGATCGATCACAACGAACTCACGCTTCATTATCAGCCAAAAGTGGCCATGAATGACGGCCGCGTGATCGGCGCCGAGGCCTTGGTACGTTGGAATCATCCGAAGCAGGGATTGATCTACCCTGACAATTTCATCCCGCTAGTCGAGCGCACCGGCCTCATCAACAGCCTGACACTGGCGGTTCTCGACGCCGCTTTGGCGCAGGCGCGGATTTGGCAGCTGGCCGGCAAACCGAAGAGCATTTCGGTCAATTTGTCATCGCGCGTGCTGCACGATGCGAGCTTGCCCGAGCATGTTTCGGAGCGCCTTAAATTTCATCAAATCCCGCCCGACTGCCTGATATTGGAGATAACCGAAACCGCCATCATGATCGATGCCGACAAGGCGATGGAAGTTGTGACCAGTCTCGCTGAACTCGGCGTCGGCATTGCCATCGACGATTTTGGTACGGGATATTCGTCCCTGTCATATTTGCGGCGTTTACCGGCGCAGGAAATCAAGATCGACCGCTCTTTTGTGCTCAACATGCACAAGAATGCCGACGATAAGACAATCGTGCGCTCGGTTATCGATCTCGCCAATAATCTCGGCATGAAAGTCGTTGCCGAGGGTGTGGAAAACCGCGAGATATACGATCTTTTGAAAGACATGGATTGCTATTGCGCCCAGGGCTATTACATCAGCCGGCCTGTGGACGAAGACAAATTCAGTGACTGGCTTGACGATCCCCATTGGGGAGAGCCAGAACCCGGCGTGGCCTGTGAGCCAGCTAGCGTGCCGGCCGAGAAAATTTGATTTTGCCGGCGGCAACGGCGCCCGACGGCAATTGCGTTCTATCATCGGCAATCCATGCGACGATATCTGCCCACACGATCTCGGCGGCAAGATCGCGCAACAACATGTGCCAGCCGGTTTCATAAAGCGCGACCGGTATATCCGCTGACAGCCGCGATACCATTTCGGAAGTCGGGCCGGGGGCAATTAATTGGTCGTTGGCGCCGTATAATATCAACGCCGGCGCACTCAGCTCGGCGCTGCCTTCGAGCGCCGAATCCATCAAGTTCACCAGACCCCACATGGCGTCGATACGGGTGTGCTTGATCACCAGCGGGTCTCTTTGAAGGCCAAGGATCATCTCCCTGTTGTCAGAGGCGACAACGCCGAGCCCGCGGCCGGTTAATTCCATGGCGGGAAACAGATGCGCGCCCAGCCACAGCGCAGCGCGATAGAACGGATTCATGGTAGAGCGGGCCCACACTGCGGGTGCGGCGAGAATTAAGCTATCCGCATCCAAGGGTTGCTCCGCCGCCGCACTGAGCAGGATCGCAGCCCCCATGCTCTCCCCCAGCACATGCACCGGCCGGCCTGGATAGGTCGTGCGCAAAATTCCGATCGCCGCTTGTACATCTGCGATGAGCGAGTTTTGCGGCGGCCAAACACCCGCATGCTGCGTCGCGCCGAAGCCGCGCTGATCATAGGCGTACGTCGCAATGCCGTGGCCGCGCCAATATTGTCCGGCTTCCTCGAACGCGTTGCTGTAATCGTTAAACCCATGCAGTGCGAGGATCACGGCGTTGGGTTCGCCTTCGGGAAGCCAGTGTCGCAAAGGCAGACGAGCGCCGTCCGCGGCGACGAATATATCGGCTTCGAAATGCGACGCGATATTGAAGGGCCCGACAGATTGCTGGTGCGGCGAAGCGCAGGCGCCGAGCGTGGCTGCAAGCGCCAAAGCCGAAGCAATTCTGAGCCAGCGAAACTTCACGATAATAGACAGGAGGGGGCAGAAAGTTCGAGTTCGCTCATCACGTGACACGCACTCGCCCGGCGCGCCTGTTAGTGCCGCGCGACCGGATTATGAATCGGCGATGGTTTCGCCATGTTCACCATCGATTGCGCTTTTGCTCTTGATGATTACCTGGCGATCCAATCGGGTGCGCACCGCAGCGAGGAGTTCTTCGACCGTGTAAGGCTTGGTGATGTAATCATCCGCACCCATTTCCATGCCTTTGCGCATGTCCGCCCGGCTGGCGGCGGCGGTGAGAAATATGACCGGTATGTCGGACGTGCCAGGATCATCACGCAACGCCGCCAAAGCGCCATAGCCGTTCATATCCGGCATCAGCACATCGCAAATGATTAAGTCGGGGCGATTCTCGCGCGCCGACGCAACACCCTCTCGACCGTTTCGGGCATCGATCACTTCGTAGTTTTCGTACTTGAGAACGGTAACGATCTTGTCCCGAATCGGGGCTTCATCCTCAATTACCAGAATTTTTGTCATGCGCTACGCCGTCCATACATATTTAAGCAACTTTAAGCCCTAACTCTACGCTCCTTCGCTGTCTGATCGCAACCAACCCAGTATTTCGGCGGTCCAGATGTTTACCTTAAGGGGTGGGGATATAATATTTCCGCGATCCGGCGCCGCGATATCGCGCCCTCGCGGAGCAGCCGGGGAGCGCCGCCTGTGAGATCGACGATTGTCGACTCACTTCCCGGACAGGGACCGCCGTCGAGCACGGCATCGATCGCAACGCCGAGGCCGCTGACAACCTCCCCTGCCGTGATCGGTGGTTCGGCGCCACTCGGATTCGCGCTCGGCGCGGTGATCGGGCCATTGAAGGCGCGCAGCAGGCGAAGGGCGGTATCATTGCCTGGCGCGCGGAGCGCGACAGTCACGCCGAGCGGGTTAATTTCCATGCTCAGAGCGCATGGCTCACGCCGATTTACGATGAGCGTGAGTGCACCAGGCCAGCAGGCGCTAGCAAGACAATCAGCCTGTTCGTCCAGCACGCCATAGCGCGCGGCTTCGCACCAGTCTTGCACGAGAACAATCAACGGTTTGTCGGGCGGCCGTGCTTTTGCCGCGAAAAGGTTTCGCACAGCGCCCTGGTTTCGCGCGTCGGCGCCGAGGCCATAAACCGTTTCGGTGGGGAAGGCGACCAACCCACCAGCGCGCAGAATATCGGCAGCAATCGCGATATCGCCTGCCGACGCTGTCAGTCTTTTTACGCCCCGCGATGGCATGTTCATTCCACGCCGCGGGCAACGAATGCCGGATTGTCGAGACCGTCCTTGCCGTAGCGAAGCACCGTCCCATCCATGCGCCTTACGCTGCCGCCCGCCGCCGTCAGCACGGCATGGCCCGCCGCGGTGTCCCATTCCATGGTGCGGCCAAAGCGCGGGTAGAGGTCTGCGTCGCCTTTGGCCAGCAAGCCAAATTTGAGGGCGCTGCCAGCGCTGGTAATGCGCGATGTTTGGTGGCGGGCGATGAATTCGTCGGTTGCGGCATCGCGGTGGTTGCGGCTGGCAACGACAACGGCACCGTCTGGCGGCAGCGGGCGCGCGCGAATCGGCGTCCTGTTGCCATCCTTGGCAATCAGAAACGCGCCACGGCCATCGGCGAGGTAACATTCGTCCAGCGCTGGGGCATGCAGCGCACCGAGAACGGGGCTGCCGTTTTCGACCAGCGCGATATTGACGGTGAATTCATCCGTGCAGGAAATAAATTCCTTGGTTCCGTCGAGTGGATCGACCAGCCAAAACCGGCCGCCGCTGATGTCCGGCATGCGGCCTTGCGACACGCTTTCCTCGGAGACGATGGGAATTCCGGGCGCGCCGGCGGCCAGCCCGGCGACGATAAGCGCGTCGGCAATTTCATCCGCCTCCGTTACCGGTGAGGCATCGTCCTTAGTTTGCACAGCGATACCTTGGCGGTAGAGGCGCATGATCGCCTCGCCAGCCTGCAACGCGAGGACATGGGCTAATTCTGCTAGGGCTGCACGATCTTTTACAGTCATCTTGTTCGCCGTTTTCGCTCACATATGAGCTCACATAAGAGGTAGGAAAGGCTTGCGGGTCGAGTGCGTAAAGTAGGAACGGGTCAAAAGTAACTCGCCATCAATTTATCGCGATTCGACTGCGAGACCCTTTTCTTAGGACATTGTTTCCCCCATTATCTCCTTACTGTCCAGGTTTCGAATACCCGCATTCGCGGTTTCGATGAGTCCGGTAGAACTAAATGTGAAATCAAAGGAGATGTTGAAACAATGTTGAAAGAAACCATCGTAGCAATGACGGTTGTGACCATGACCGCTGGTGCCGCCCTCCTTCCCTCCGCCGTATCGGCGGGCGAGAAGCCCATCGTTTTGGCATCCTGCAATGCCTGCAATCCGTGCAACCCATGTGCGGCGTGCAATCCGTGCAATCCGTGTGGCGCCTGCAATCCTTGCGGTTGATCGCCTGACGGAGCCTAACATCCAAAAAAGGGCCGCTTCCTGCGTCACGCGGGAAGCGGTCTTTTTATTTGGGTTATGTGATTAGATTTTGCCGGGCCGGTACTGGGCGGTAAGATTTCGAGCTATTCCATTCTCGCTTGTTTTGCGTCCGCCTTCACCGCCAGGGCTGCTTTGACCGCGGCGATTTGAACATCGACGTCGATATCGGCCTGCGAGGTTACCTCCAAGCCCCTGTCCTCGAAAACGTCCTTTCCCGGATTTTGTTTTTCCCAGGCTTGGATGCACAGATCGCGCGCCTGAATTAACACGATGATCTGCGGCCAAAAAAGCCGGACCATGCCGCTCACCCAGCGGTTGGATGGCCAGGACGGTTGCACGTGGTCAATTGAATAAAGCCCGATCATCTTGACCACATCGCGCGCTTTGTACCACGCCTCGCCGGTAACCCAGCGGTTGGTGGTAAACAACCGAATCGGCATACCTTTCGCGTCCATCGAAATTCCGATGATATGGCTCAGCGCGTCGGTGCCGGTCGGCCAGGCGGAACGGTCTGGGCGATTGATCGGCTTCACACCGCGCGCCATGCCCTTCGCGCGCATGAAGGTATGAAAATGGCCATGCTCCGGATCGCGGCCACCTACCGAATGCGCGTGATAGAAATATTGCGCATGGCTTTGGCGGTCGTACACATCGCCTTTGGGGTAATGATCCCATCGGTAAAACATGCCCTGATGGCGAAGGATCTCGCCGACGACGTTGTCGTCTGTCAGAGCAAGAACGCGCCAAATTTCGAGAACATCCTCGCCTGCAGCTAGCATCATGCGTAGCCGCTTGGCGGGTTGGGTCGCCATATCCAATTGATGTTGGGTCTGTTGTTTGTCGGCGATCTCTATGTTTTTAGACATGGTCTAAACCTTGAAGCACGAGTGAGGGACCGCACCAGCTTAGGTAGCGTAACGGTAATGTTCCACAAAAATGTTAGGGTCATAAAATTAATGTGATCAGCTGCCGAAAATGACCTGCAATTCTACTGCCTCGCCGACACCAGGCGAAAGCCTATTAGGATATGTTTGATTTCGGCTGGCCGGGCGTGGCGCGCTGCTGGGCGGCAGACGCCGCATCCCTTGTCATCCCACGAACCACCCTTGACGAGAAATCGCCCTGGGTTACCGGCTGTATTCGTCCATTCAAACACCTGCCCGGCCGCGTCGAGCAGACCGAAGGGACTGGCGCCGGCGGGAAAGCGGCCAACTGGAAGGGTGTCAAACGGTCCAGCATCGTGGCTGTTGAGGTGGGCGGGTTCGAAATGATCGCCCCATGGAAAATATGTTCCGGCCTCTCCGCGCGCCGCTTTCTCCCACTCCAGTTCGCTTGGCAGACGCCATAACTGCCCCGTTTTGACGCTGAGCCAGTCGCCATAAGCTTCGGCATCTGCGTGGGACACCAGGACAACAGGATGCGCCTCCCGGCCCACCGGCAGCTGTTGATCGCGCCAGGCATGCCGCCGGGTGCGCGCAAACGGGTGAACCAGGCGATAGCCTTTCCAAGTCGCCTCGTTGACATCCGGCGCGGGGTGGCCGCTGTCCTCTATGAACGCCGCATATTGCGCATTGGTGATCGGCGTGCGGGTGATCTCATACGCAGGCAAATGAAGCGTGGCGCGTTGACGCTCGCGGTCGTACCAGCCAGATTTGCGTGTGCGGTTGTGACCGTATGCCGCTTCGTCCAGCACATAGGCGGCTTCGCGCTCAGCCCCGTCCGAGCCGGCGATAAACGGTCTGGCGGCGATCAGAACAGATTGCGGTGCGACGAAAGCCTGATTGGCGAGCGTGCCGCGCGTGCCACTCCAGACACAGGCGGAGCCGAACAGGATTGCCAACAAGAGCCGGGGCATGTGGGATAGCGTGGCTTTCATCTCCGTTCAAAGCTAATCGGTCCGGCGCGCCGCGAAAAATCACAAGAATTTGACCGGGTTTGCATTGCGGATGCGCGGCGACCGACGAATATTCAAATCTGAATAATGTGACAACAAGATTTTTTCCAGGGAGCACGGCATGGAACAGAAGAATAAATTACTCTCCAGCACTTTCATCCCCATGGTTATCGGCATCAGCGTCGCAGCGGTGAGCGGCATGCAGCCTGCCAACGCTGCCACCCGGGGCGAAAATCCGGCGGCAGTTGCGCGTAGCGCCGATGTCGGCCAGATTATTCTGGCGGCGTGCAACGCTTGCAATCCCTGCAATCCGTGCGCGGCGGCAAATCCTTGTGGCGCTTGCAATCCTTGTTGGGCTTGTAACCCATGTAATCCCTGCGGCGCGGCCTGCAATCCTTGTAACCCCTGCGGGGCCGGAGCGTGCGGCGCGGCGGCGGAGTGTACGGTCCCGGGCATGGGCGGCGCCTGCAACCCGTGCAATCCT
Organism: Pseudomonadota bacterium; assembly: GCA_027624955.1. Taxonomy (NCBI): domain Bacteria; kingdom Pseudomonadati; phylum Pseudomonadota; species Pseudomonadota bacterium. The sequence goes on along the minus strand of JAQBTG010000030.1, from coordinate 25,850 downwards.
TGCGCGGCGGCAAATCCCTGCAATCCGTGCGGCGCATGCAATCCCTGTGCTGCGGCCTGCAACCCTTGCGCGGCAGCGAATCCCTGTAATCCGTGCGGCGCGTGCAATCCTTGCGCCGCAGCGTGCAATCCCTGCAATCCCTGTGCGGCAGCGAACCCGTGCAACCCGTGTGGCGCCTGCAATCCCTGCGGCCCGTGCGGTGCGGCGGACGATGTTGAACTTAGCGCTGCTCAGGCGAACGCGGCATATGCCTGCATTAAGGGCAGTTTGAAGGCGGGCTACGCCAAATCCGGAAATCAGTGGGTTACGGCCTACCAATCCTGGACCAATTATGCGGCCCAGCCCTACACCTCCGGCACGCATGGCGGCCGTTTCGTCAATAATTACGCCAACGCCAGAGGCTCCAACTACGGCTTGTTTGAAAATGCCGGCCCGTCTCCGGAGGGCACGGTCCTTGCCAAAGATAGTTTTTCGGTCAAGCCGAACGGCAAAGTGGGCGCCGGTCCCATGTTCCTGATGGAGAAGATGGCCGCCGGGTTCAATGCCGAATCCGGTGATTGGCGGTACACGCTGATTCTGCCCAACGGCAAGATTCTCGGCACCACGGGTGGAAAAGGTTCCGCCAAGGTGGGATTTTGCATCGAGTGTCATGCCGTCCAGGAAGAGGAAGACAGCCGCTTCTTCCTCGATGAGGAATATCGCAAACAATAGCCTCCAAGTTCCGGGTGGTGGCGGCGTGCGATGGTAAATCTGCGGCGCGAGGAAGTTTTACCTGCGACAATTGCGCCGCTTGAACAGCGCGCGGTCGCAGCATATTCTCCGCCCTCTCACGGACACAGTTTTAAGGAGACAGGTCATGATCTTACGGAACGTTCTGGCGATGAGCGCCGCCGCCATAATTGCCATCGCCAGCAGCGCGGCGTTTGCCGACGGAGACGCCGAAAAGGGCGCGAAAGTTTTCAAGAAGTGCAAAGCCTGTCACACCCTTGAAGCCGGCGGAAAGAACAAGGTCGGGCCCAATATGCACGGATTGTTCGGGCGCACGTCTGGCACCTTGGAAGGGTTCAAATATTCGGACGCTATGAAAACTGCGGCCATTGTGTGGGATGAAACGACCATCAACGACTATATTAAGGACCCCAAGGGCTATATCCCGAAAAACAAGATGGCGTTCAAGGGTGTCAAAAAGGATAAACAACGCGCCAATTTGATCGCCTATTTGAAAGAGGCGACCAAGTAAACCGGGCGTTCAGCTGACTCCGTAGCGGCGCTCAAATCATGTCGATAAGACTTCAGGATCATGTCGCTGAAATTCCCGATTTTCCGAAACCGGGAATTTTGTTCTACGACATATCGCCGCTATTGGCGCACTCCGGCGCATGGGCCCAGGCCGTTGAGCAGCTCGCCGACGCGATCGGGCCGTATGCGCCGGACCTCCTGGTCGGGATTGAATCACGCGGCTTTCTTGTGGCTGCGCCCCTGGCATACAGAATGGGTTGTGGCTTCGTCATGATTCGCAAGCAGGGCAAGCTGCCTGGCGATACGATCAAACTTGAATATTCGCTCGAATACGGCACCGATGCGGTGGAAATAAAAAAAGACTTCATCAAACCGGGGCTACGAGTTGTCATTCTTGATGACCTTCTGGCGACCGGCGGGACCGCGCGGGCAACCATGCAGTTGCTCAATCAGGTCGGCGCCAATGTGGTCGGCGCCGCATTCTTGATCGAGCTTATCGGCCTCGGCGGCCGCGAGCGCTTGGATGGCTTGCCGACGACAGCGCTTATGCGCTATCCCGCCTGACGGTTAATTCTCTTTAACGTAGCCGGCCCATCGTCCAGAGCACGCTTTTCTTCAACACTTTGTTGAGCGTTTCATCAAACGCCACGACGACATCTTTCATCGACGATCCGCCGACGGCGTAGCGCGCCTCGAATGTTTCCGACGCGATGATGGTCCGCGCTGGCATGCGCACCAGTTTTGCGTTCAGTTTGACCCAAACATGCGGCGCCTCATCATTGCCGGAGTATTCCGCCTGAAATTCCCGTAGCTCAGTTTTGAGCACGAAATCGGCCCTAAGATCGACGCCTTGTCTGGCGACCGACACGATCTTGCCGGTATTTTCGAAGGATTCAACGAGCAGCGTTTGCACCATTTGCGGCGCCCGCTCGGTCCATCTTGCACCGGCAAAAAAATCGAGAGTGAGCGGGCTCTCGCGCAGCGCAATCCGGTGCGTATTCAGCCCTTCCGAGGCGATCGGCAGCTCGACGACGAGCTGGGATTCCACATAGGGCAGATCGTCGGCAAAGGTGCTTTTTGGCGATAACACATAGAGACTGGGCGCCGGGCCGCTGCCCGCCAATAAGCCGTCGAGCGAGCAGCCACCAGCAGTGAAGGCAACTGCGAGCACCAGCATTGCTGCGGCGATGCGCCGCCATCCTCGGGCCAAATATATTTGTTGAGTTATGGTCATTCCGTTTTGAACCCTCCTTCTTTGTTGCCGAATAAGTAACCAGTTGGGTCACTCTCCAAACCGTCGGCAATGCGCGACAGGCTCGCCACCAGTGTCCGCATCTCGGTGATCAAGCGGGAAAATTCATACAGGCCCTCGGTGGTGAAATCATTTAGCGGCACGCGAGTGTCCGCCACCAATCCCTGAATTTCTTCACTCATACTGCTGAGCGAATGCGCGGAGCCGCGCAGATCCGCGATCAAGGCGCGGGCGTCACCGCCCAATGCCGCAGTTTCGTCGCCGATCGTGTCCATGGTGGCACGTGCCGAGATCAAGGTCGCATCCGCATTTGCCATCAAATGTGCAATATCGCCGCGCATTTCTTTCATGGTCGCGCGCAATTCCGCTGCGGTACCGGAGGCGTCAACCAGGAACGCATCGATTTTCTCAGCGCTGCCGGCGAGGGTGGCAGTCATTTTTTCAGTGTTGGCGAGCGTGCCGCTGATCGCCGCCATATTCTTCTCATCGAATAGGCGGGTCGCGGTCTCGACCAGGGTCAGAACGCGGTTGATAAGTTCTGGCGCGTCGGTGAAGAGTTTTTCAAGACCGGATTTTTTTGATTTGATGATCGGATATTTTTCGCCTTCTCGTGCTTTCAAGTTCGAGCTCGTCTGCCGGCCACCGGAAATCTGCACCAGCGCCACGCCGGTGATTCCCTGCATTTCAATCGATGCGATCGAATCCTCTTTGATTGGCGTTTCGCCGCTGATGTCGAGAGTGACGCGCACGCGCTCCACATTGTCGGGGTCGATGCGGATATCCGTCACCGTACCGATCGGAACACCGCGATAGCGAACTTCGCTGACATTGCTAAGGCCGGAAACCGAGCCGCTGAAGTAGACATGGTAGTTGGTGTGTTTGGCGTCTACATCGGCTTTGACCGCCCAGATGATAAACGCCACCAACCCTGCAACTAGCAGCAGAACGAACGCGCCGACCAAAAGATGATTGGTCCTGGTTTCCATCTCTATGCGCTCTCCACCCCTTTTGCGGCCTGCCCGCGCGGACCCGGGATTTGTGCGGCCCGCCCGCGCGGACCATGAAAATAGTCGCGGATCCAGGGGTGCACCTGTTGCTGCATGTCTTCCACAGTACCGGTAACGATAACATGTTTGTCGCCAAGTACAGCGATGCGGTCACAGACCGCGTAGAGGCTGTCGAGATCATGGGTGACCATAAATACGGTGATGCCGAGGCTGCGCTGCAGGCTGCGCAGCAATTCGTCGAAGGCCGCCGCGCCGATCGGGTCCAAACCGGCGGTCGGCTCATCGAGAAAGAGTATTTCGGGATCGAGCGCCAGCGCCCGCGCCAATCCGGCGCGTTTGCGCATGCCGCCTGACAGCTCCATCGGAAATTTGGCGGCCGCTTCCCGCGGCAGTCCGACCAGGCCGATCTTGAGGGCACATATTTCTTCGACCACGTCGCGCGGCAGCTTGCTATGTTCCAACAGCGGCACTTCGATGTTTTGCGCTACCGTCAAAGAGGAAAACAACGCGCCGCTCTGGAACAGAACGCCCCACCGCGCTTCTAGGTCGCGGCGCCGGCGATGATTGAGCGTATCCAAATCCTGGCCCAATACCTCGATGCGCCCTGCGCGCCGTTGGTTGAGCCCGACAATAGTGCGCAGCAGAACCGATTTCCCCGAACCGGAGGGCCCGACGAACCCCATCACTTCGCCGCGCCGGACGTCCAGGCTAAGATTTTCAAGCACCGTCACCCGGTCGAAACCGACCGTGATGTTATCAACCCGAATGGCGATATCGTTCGCTGTTTCCATCACCGTCAGATCCCAATATAGGCGAAGAATATGGAGAACACGGCGTCGGCAACGATCACCGCGAAGATGGCGTGCACCACGGACCGCGTCGTCAGTTTGCCGAGGCTTTCGGAACTGCCAGTAACTTTCATACCCATATAACATGACGTGGTCGAGATGATCGCGGCGAAGACCGGTGCCTTGACCAGGCCGGTGCCGAGCGTCCAGGGCGCGAAAGATTGCCCGAGGCGATCGATGAATTGCGCTGGCGAAATACCAAGCTCGATCATCGACATCACACCGCCGCCGATGAGCCCCATCACATCGGCGACAAACCCGAGAAGCGGCAACACGATCATCAGCGCGATCACACGCGGCAAGACCAATACCTGCATCGGATCAAGGCCAATGGTGCGCATGGCATCGACTTCTTCATTGATTTTCATCGCGCCGATTTGCGCCGTGAACGCGCTGCCGGAGCGCCCGGCAACGACGATTGCGGTCAGCAGGATCGCCAGTTCGCGCAATATTGATACTGCGACCATATCGACAACGAATATTTCGGCGCCGAATTGACGCAGCTGGATTGCGCCTTGATAGGCGATCACAAGGCCGATGAGAAAGGCGATCAGGGCGACAATCGGGATGGCGTTCAGGCCGGCCTGTTCCATGTGATAAAAAATGGCCGGCACGCGTAGCAAACGCGGCTGCACCACCGCGCGCGCCAGGCTCACCGCCGTGAGGCCGAGGAAAGCGATACTTTCCAGGATCTCGACGCCAATATCGATCACGCCTTTGCCGCAGCGGGCGACCACCGCCGCGATAGCGTTTGGCCGTGGCGGCTCGATCTCGACATGGCTATCGATATGCGCCAAGCGCTCGAGAATATCGGCATGCGCCGCCGGCAAATTGGCGAAATCCACGCCAATTCCGTCGTCGCGCAGCCGCTTCGCCAGACGGTGGACCAGCCAGGCCCCAGCGGTATCAAGCGATTCGATGGCGGAAAAATCGATGCGCAAATTTTTCTCACCCGGCATCGTCAGGTGGCGCAGCTCTTTCTCATAGCGCTCGGCGCAGCGCATGTCCCAACGACCGCCGAGGCTGAGTACCAGTGCCTCGGCCGTCTCCTGCCGTTCAAGCCATCCTTCGCGAGCCGCCGAATTCATGTGCGCGTTGATCCCCGGGACGGGTTATAGGGCCGGACTGGAAGCGCGCTGGCTAGCCGCCAGGCGCCCGGGTCACGGCTGCACCACGGTGCAGCTATCGCCGCGCGCTTTGATTTTGGCACACAGTTCTTGCGCCTCGTTCAGAGACCCCGCCGGCCCCGCCTCAAGGCGGTGATAGATGCCCTTGTCGGCGCCCAAATCCACCTCAGCAACAGCATAGTTGAAGCTGGCAAGTAGATCATTGTACTTGGTGGACAGGATGCGCCAGCCTTTTTCGGCATTCGCTGGCTGGCGGTAGGAAGCGAGCCGGAGGCGGAAACTGCCGCTTAGGCTCTCCACACGCTCGCCGGCCCGGGCGGTTGTCGGCGCCGCACCGGATGCGGTCGCGGTCTGGTTGTTTGTCGGCATGTCACCTGCTGGCGCTGCCGCCGTCGCTGTTTGCGCTGCCGTTGCGGCGGCGCTCGGCGCTTCAGGCTCGGGTGTCGGTGCGCTTTCAACCGGATTGTTTTCTTTTACTTCAGCCTCAACCTCAGCCCCAGCCTCAACCTCAGCCTCAACCTCAGCCTCAGCCTCAACCTCAACCTCAACCTCAGCCTCAGCCTCAACCTCAACCTCAACCTCAACCTCAGCCTCAACCTCAACCTCAGCCTCAACCTCAGCCTCAACTGCCGTTGTCTCAGGCGGCGTCTTCTGCTCCGCCACGGCCGGCGCTTTGGGCGCCACGGGTTCCCGTTCTGCCGGCGCGCTGTTTGCGACGATCACAGCCGGCTCTATATCTTTGTCCGTGAGCGCCTCCAGGCGTTTGACGGCGAGCACGACGCCTTGCTTGGCGGCGCGTTGATACCAGGCGGCAGCGAGGGGAAGGTCTTCTTCAACGCCACTGCCACGCTCATAGGCGGCGCCGAGATAATATTGCGCCTGGGGAAAATTCTGCTCGGCGGCGCGGCGATACCACGACACCGCCTTTTCAGCGTCTTTCGTCACACCCGAACCGGTCTCGTAGGAATAGCCGAGATTGACCTGTGCATGCGGCATGCCCTGTTCAGCGGCGCGGCGATACCATCTTACCGCCTCGACCAAATCCCTGGGTACGCCCGCGGCGTTAAGATATAGATTGCCGAGGTTGAATTGAGCCTCATCCAGGCCCTGTTCAGCCGCTTTGCGATACCAAACGGCGGCCTGCGTGAGGTTCCGTTCCACACCGCGTCCGTTCTCGTAGCATAGCCCGATGCCGAATTGTGCTTCCGCGTTGCCCTTATCAGCGAGCGGCCGCCAAGCAGCCAGCGCGGCTTCATAATCCTGAGCCAAATAGGCCTGCACGCCTTCGTCAAACTCGGCGTGCGCCGGCGGGGTGGAAAAAATCCCAGCCAGAAGCACAGCGCAAAGGGTGAGGATTCTTGCGAATGCCCGCGAACTCGTCATTTTCTTTCGAGCATTTTGATAATTATTCTATTCACTTAAGTCGAATTTACCATCATAGCCAGTTAATAGTAGTCAAGTTTATCGCGGCCCGACGGGCAGGCCAAGCCGTGCCGCCGTTATTCCGCACAGACCGTCCGTTTCGTTTAACCCGGCCAGCATCCGATGAAATCTGACAATCGCCAACGCCAGTTCGCCACGATCGTCACCGTCATCGGCGTGGCTTACGCGATGAGCCAATTCTACCGCATGTCCAACGGCGTCATAGCTAAGGAATTGAGCGCCGAATTTTCGCTATCGGCAGAGGCGCTGGGCGGGCTGACCGGAGTCTTTTTCGTATCCTTCGCGGTGGCGCAGATCCCGCTTGGCATGTTGTTTGACCGTTTCGGCGTGCGCCGGACGCTGCCAGTCATATTGACCTTCGCCGTCGCCGGCGCGGTGACTTACGGCTTGGCTGGCGGATTCGCTAGTCTTTTGGCCGGCCGCCTGATGATGGGCCTCGGTGTCAGCGGCGTGCTGGTCGGCGCGTTGTTCGTGTTCGGCCGCTGGGTGCCGGCGGAGCGCTATGCCACCTGGATGGGGCGGATGATCGCGATCGGCGGTATCGGCGTGCTGCTATCGACCACACCGCTCGGCCTAATTGCCGAGAGCGTTGGTTGGCGCTACGCGTTCTACGGCGCCGGCGCGGTGACCGCGTTGGGCGCATTGCTGATTTTTCTGCTGGTCCGCGATTCACCGCTAGGCAGGGAACCCGATATCATCAAGCCCGAGGGCCTGAAAGAGAGTGTTACCGGAGTTATTGAAGTCTTGAAGACGCCGCGCCTGCCGACGGTCATGGGCATGGCGTTCGCTTCTTACCCAGTGCTGACGGCCATTGTCGGTCTGTGGGGCGGTCCCTATTTGATCGATGTCTACGGTCTCGACACGATCGCCAGCGGCAATATTTTGCTAATCATGGCGGTCGCCTTGATCATCGGCAATATCGCCTATGGCCCATTGGAAGAGCGGCTGGATACGCGCAAATGGTTGGTCGCCGGGAGCGCTGCGTTGGTGCTGATTTCCTTCCTGTTGCTGGCGCTCATTCCCCGCCCACCGCTCGCCTTGGCCACGGCGCTGTTCGTCCTGATCAGCTTTTGCAGCGCCTATAACATCGTTATCGCCGGACATGGGCGGGCGCTATTTCCCGACCGCCTGGCCGGCCGCGGCATTGCCATGATCGCGATCGCCCTGATGGGCGGTCCGGCGATTGTGCAATCCGCGTCAGGCCTGATCATGGGGGCGTTTCCGCAAGTGGCCGGCGCTTCGCCGACAGATGCCTACCGCGCCGTCTTTGGCTTTCTCGCAGCCATTGTGTTGCTTGCGCTCTTGGCATATCTGCGCCTGCCGGATGTCCGCCCCAGCGCTGGATTTGCGACCGATCTCCGCGCCGACACGCCGCTGCCCGAGGAACGAACGGCGAAGTATCGCTGACCGGCGGCGTTTACTCCGCCGCCGAAGAGCGCTCCCGCTTGGTGCGCCGGCCAAGATCCAAATCGACATCCGCCATATTCGAGGCCTTGTCGACGCAACGTATCTGCACAGGTGCGCTGCGCCCCCTAATCGGAATTTCATGCAGCGGGAAATTGTCCAGAGAAACCCCAGCGCGCTTGCAAACATCCTCTGAGACGATCAGTTGGCAGGCATATTCCTTGGTCGCCTGCTCCAAGCGTGACGCCGTGTTGACGGCATCGCCGATGGCTGTGAAAGAGATCGCATTTGAGAACCCCATCTCGCCGACGATCACCATGCCGAGATGAATGCCAATGCCGATTCTGAGTGGCTCATCCAAATCGGCGCGCAGTGATTGGTTTAAGTCATCGAGCGCTATGCTCATGAGGCGCGCCGCCTCAAGCGCCCGCCGGCAACCCTCTTCGGGCGTTGTATTGGCGCCGAACAGGGCCATCACACCGTCGCCGATAAATTTGTCCAATTCACCGCCGGTCTGGCCGACCACCTCACCCATGGCGCGGAAGTAACGGTTAAGGACGAAGACTACGTCATAGGGCAGCTTGTTTTCCGAAAACTGGGTGAATTTGCGAATATCGGCGAACAGAATGGCGACTTCGCGCTCGCTGCCCTGAAGATGGGCGGGCCTGCGGTGGCCGTCCTTGGGTGAAGCGTTAGGCGGCAGCAGCGGGATAACCTCAAGGTCCTTCGTCGGGCGCAACTGGCAGGCGAGGCGCACATGCTCCGGCGCACCCACCCGTTTGAGGACCTTTTGTTCGTCCGCGCTCGCCGCCTCGACATGCTCGCGCCCTTCACCCAAACGAATACGGCAAGTCGAGCAGCGCCCCCGCCCGCCGCACACACTGGCATGTTCGATACCGGCTTCGCGGCTGGCTTCGAGCACGGTGATACCGGGTGTAATTTGTGCGACGCGGCCGCCAGGATAGGTGAGTCGGACGAAGCCGCGCCGGAGTTCAACCGCCCAGCGGACAACGCGCGCCACCACGACCAGCGCCAGCAGCCCGCCGCAAATTTCCCAGATTATCTCCTTCCAATAGCCGACCCAGACGACCGCCGCCTGGTCCGGCCAGTTGATGTGGAGGGTCATGCTCTCGAGCCACATCGGATCTTCGGCCAGCACCTTGATTTCGCGGCCGGCCGCGACGAAGCCGAACACCGCCGTGACCGGCAGGATAATGGCGAACGCGAACAGATAAGGTGAGCAGCTCTTGTACCCGGGTTTCAGGCGCAGCCAAAAATGAACGCCCATGCAGCCATGCAGCCATGCGACGACGAGCAGCACGGTTTGCACGACGCCTTTCTCCGGCGCGTAAACCCAGAGAACCAGGATTTCATAAATGTAGTCATCGATGACCCCGGTCGTGGCGTTGAGCCCGCGTGTCCCCAAGGCATGTTCAGCAAGGAGAAAGGGGATCGCCAGGCCGAGCAAAATTTGCGCAGCCTCCCAGGCGCGCACCCGGAAAGTGCGCCGGTTATAGAGGCTCCACAAGATCAGGATGAAATGGGTAAGAAGGGCGCCGTACAGAAGGATCGTGCCAGGCCAACTACGCCACACGGCAACAAAAATGTCGCGCCCTATATTGAGCGCCTCAATGGAGGCCAGGCCCCAGGCGTGGTTTATCAGATGTGTGCCCACATAAGCGAACAGCACCAAACCCGATGTCAGTCTTATCGTCGTTAACAAACGCCGCTACCCTCCTTGCGCATATCCATGATGACAGGGTTCACACCTAATTACCCGGTTAATGCGGAACAAATTACTTATCGCGGCGGGCATGCGCGCTTGATATCACACCGCCGCTTGCCTAATCTCCCGGCAATTCTAAAATGCCATGGAGGGCGTTATGTCGAAGAAGGAAATCATCTGCGCAATCGGCGTCGATGTTGATGCGGTCGCCGGACAAATCGGTTCTTACGCGGGCGGCAATTCGCCGTCCGATATCTCACGCGGCGTATTTGCCGCCGAAGTCGGCACCCCACGCATGCTGAAGCTGTTCGATACCCTCGGCATTCAGGCAAGCTGGTTCATTCCCGGGCATACGATCGAGACCTTTCCCAAGGAAATGAAGGCCGTCGCAGACGCCGGGCACGAAATCGGCCTGCATGGCTATACCCATGAAAACCCCATCGCCATGACGCCCCAGCAAGAAGCCGACGTGCTGGACAAAACTTTTGACCAGGTCACAAAACTCGCCGGCAAGCGGCCCACCGGCTATGTCGCGCCGTGGTGGGAAATGAGTGCTGCGACGCCACATTTGCTGATGGAACGCGGCATCAAATACGACCACAGCCAGATGCATAACGATTTCACGCCCTATTGGATGCGCATCAACGAAAGCTGGACCCTGATCGATTATTCCAAGCAAGCAAAAAGCTGGATGAAGCCAATGGACAAGGGCACGACTTTCCCGATCGTGCAGATTCCCGGCAGTTGGTACCTCGACGATCTACCGCCGATGATGTTCATGAAAAACGTGCCCAACAGTGGCGGTTGGACCAACCCGCGCGATATCGAGGATTGGTGGCGCGATCAATTCGATTGGGTCTACCGCGAGATGGATTACGCCGTCTACGCCTTGACCATCCATCCTGATATTTCCGGCCGCCCGCAGACTCTCATGATGCTGGAACGCATACTCGGCCATATTAACAAGCATTCCGGCGTGCGTTGGATGACGTTTGACCAAATCGCCGATGACTTCATCAAGCGCAGCCCGTTTAAAGGCAAGCGGCCAAACGCGAAGAAAAAATCGGCCAAGAAAAAGAAATAGGCCGGGGCCGGGGAGCGCTCTTATGTGCGCGCTCTGTGGTGTGCTGATGGATGGCCCGCATTGGACCGAAGCCGGAACCAATGCGGGCCGCTCCGACGATCCGCCCGCCGGGCGCGATCGCTATTTGGAGCGCGATTACCGCATCACCCTGATCAATGATGTGCTCGGCCATTATGGCTGCAACGCGCGGGAATGGGCGGGCAATCAATATGTCGTGCAAAACGCCAGCGGTGGCGCGAGCGAGGTGGTGGTCAATCTGCCTCAGATCTGGCAGGCCATGGAAAACATGACCCGCAAGCTCGCCGATCCCCTCGACGCCAAGCTGATCGGCCGCCTCGAAGCGCGCGCCGCCGGCGCACAATAGCCTGCGCCGTTGTAGTTCATGGCTGCCTATAGCCGCCTTACGCCACTCTTCATCGTCACCGGATTTCTCGGCAGCGGCAAGACGACGCTGTTGAACCGTATGTTGCGCCATCCGGCGCTCAAGGATGCCGCGGTTCTGGTCAATGAATTCGGCGATGTCGGGCTCGATCATTTCCTGGTCGAGAAAATGGATGAGAACACGGTGCTTCTCGAGAGCGGTTGCCTCTGTTGCACCATCCGCGACGATCTCAAGCAAGCCATCATCGAGCTTGATGGCAAGCGCGAGCGCGGCGAGGTGCCGCGCTACAAGCGCATGATCATCGAGACGACCGGTCTCGCCGATCCGTCGCCGATCATCTTCACGCTCAATTCCGATATTATCATCAAGCATCATTACCGCTTGGGCAGCATCATCACCACGGTCGATGCCGTAAACGGCCTGGCGCAATTGAAGCGCCACGGCGAATCGGTCAAGCAGGCGAGCGTCGCCGACCGCATCGTGCTGACCAAAACCGATATCGCCAAGCCGGCCGATGCCGAGCGTCTTCGCACCAAGCTTGAACGCCTCAATCCTTCCGCCGAACTAATTGAAGCAATCGACGGAGAGGTAGACGTCAAGCGCTTGTTGCGTGCGGATATTTATGATGCCCGGACCAAGGGCGCCGAGGTGCGGCGCTGGTTGGCGGCGGAAGAGAAAACCGCGCGCGAACCTGGCCACCGCCATGACGTTAACCGCCACGATGAAAATATTCACACCTTTACGCTGACCTTTGACGCACCGCTCGATTGGACCGCCTTCGGCATCTGGCTGACCATGCTGCTGCATGCCCATGGCGAGAAAGTGCTGCGGGTCAAAGGCATTCTCAACGTCAAGGATGTGGCGGAGCCGGTCGTGATCAACGGTGTGCAGCATGTCGTGCACCCGCCGATACATCTCAAGGCGTGGCCGGACGAAGACCGACGCTCGCGCATTGTTTTCATCGTCGACGATATCGATCGTAAGCTGATCGAGCGCTCGCTCGCCGCCTTCAACGCCGCCGCCTTGGCCGCATGATGTCATCACGCCGTTAGGAGAGCAGAATATGTCTGACAAAGTCGCAATCCTGGGCGCTGGTCTGGTCGGCAGCGCTTGGGCCATCGTCTTCGCCCGCGCCGGCTATGAAGTCTCGCTGTTTGACGGCGACGCGGCGCAATCAAAACAAGCGCTTTCACGAGTCGCCGACAACATGCGTGAACTGGTCGGTTTCGGTCTGTTGGACGATGCTGAAGCGGCCCTGGCGCGTATCTCCATCGCCGCCAACCTCGCCGACGCGTTGGATAGTGCGGTCTATGCCCAGGAAAGCGTCTTCGAGCGCGCCGATGTGAAGACCAAATTCTACGCCGAGATCGACGAAGTGGCGGGGGCGGAATTGGTCATCGGCTCTTCTTCCTCCGGCATTCCGGCGTCGGTGTTTACCAAGGGCCTTGCTTGCGCGCCGCGCTGTTTGATCGCCCATCCGATCAATCCGCCCTACGTCATCCCGCTGGTCGAAGTGGTGCCGACGCCGTGGACCGGCGATGCGGCGGTGCAGAGCTGTTGGGATATCATGCTGGCGGTCGGCATGGAGCCGGTCCGGCTCACCCGCGAAATCGACGGCTTTATCGCCAACCGCCTGCAGGCGGCGCTGCTGTGGGAGGCGTTTCGCCTGCTTGAAGCCGGAATCGCCACGGCGGAGGATATCGACAAGACTATCTCGGCGGGCCTTGGGCGGCGCTGGACGTTCATCGGGCCGTTCGAGACCATCGACCTCAACGCGCCCGGGGGCCTCAAGGATTATGCTGCGCGCCTCGCCCCGGGATTTTTTGAATTCATCAAGCAGGGCGAGCCGGCGGAACCCTGGTCCGATGCGATCATCACCAAGGCCGACAGCGAAATGCGCGCCCGCGTGCCGCTCGACGACCATCCGGCGCGCCAAGCGTGGCGCGATAAGCGGCTGATGGCGCTAGCCAAACATTTTCAAGAAGCTGAAGAATGAACCCGCGAATAATTGGCGCCCGGATATTCGCCGTTGCCGCCTTTGCGCTGTTGCTCGCCGCACCCGTCACCGTTGCGCTGTTTCTTGCGGCGCCCGCCGCCGCCGAGACGGTATCTGTAACCCTGCCGGAGCTGTCGCCCGAGGCGCGGGCCGGCGGCCAGGCCTTCATCCAAAACTGCGCCCAATGTCACGGCATGGTCGGCGGCGGCACAGACAAGGGCCCACCCCTCATCCACAAAATTTACGAACCCAACCATCACGGCGACTTCGCGTTCCAGCGCGCCGTTCGTCAAGGCTCACGGGCGCATCATTGGCGCTTCGGCGACATGCCGCCCCAGCCCCAGGTGACGGATGCCGACGTCAGCGTCATCGTCAAATTCATCCGAGAGGTACAGCGCGCCAACGGCATCGACTAGTCACTGCGCTGACATCGGGCCAGCACCGGGCTCGAGCACTTTCGGTTGGTCCCATTGTTTGTATGAGCGCCTTTCTAGGCGTCGCCGTTCTAGGACGGCATCGCGGAATATCGAAATAAATATCATTGGCAATTTGTCATGCGATATTGTGGGACACGCCGTTCGGCAAGACCGCGCGGAAATGGAAATTAGAAAATATCGGTCAGATATATGATTCGGTCTTTGTTGCAGTCTCTGATTATCGATCACGCGGCGCAGCACCCGGGGGGCGGTTGACTTGCCCGGTGATCCGGATCCCGATAGCAAAATCAGTGCCGCGCTGGCGGAACGCATCACCCTCGCGCTAGAGGCGGCGAACACGGCTGTCTGGGATTGGGACATTGAACAAAATTTGCCGTGGAACTCGCTCGGCGTTCAGGCTCTTTTCGGGCGCGGCGACGATGAACTCGCCGGAGGATTCGACCTTGATGATGGCGGCCACCCGTGGACATCGAACCTGCATCCCGACGACCATGCCGAGGTATTGCGGCGCCTGCACGATCACCTAGAGAACGATACGCCCTACCAAGTTGAATATCGCTATTGCCTGCCGAGCGGCGAATATATTTGGATTCGTTCGACCGGTCAGGCAATACGCGCGGCCGATGGCAGAGCGCTGAGCATGGTTGGTTCAAGCATCGATATCACTGACCGAAAAGCCAGCGAGGAGGCGCAGAGAGAGAGTGAAAGGCGTCTTCGGTTGATAACCGATAATTTGCCCGCATTTGTCGCTTATGTAGACGTTGATGGGTATTACCGATTTGCCAATAGATACTATGAAATCTGGTTCACGCGCTCGGTCGACAAGATCGTCGGACGCCATGTCGAAGACGTCATGGGGCCAGATAATTTTGCGGTCATTTCAGATTCGCACAGAAAAGCACTGTGCGGAGAAGCGACCACCCGGTTTGGCGAATTTGTCTCGACCGATGGGCGAAAATCATATGTTTTCGCACGTTACATGCCCGACTTCGGGTCGCGCGGCGTCGTCCGCGGTTACTACATATTGTCTCAGGATATTACCGAATTGAAAAACACTGAGGACGCGCTGCACGAAAGCGAGACGCGTCTGGCCGAAGCACAGCAAATCGCCAATCTCGGAAGTTGGAGCGTCTATATTGAGGGAAATAAACAAATCGAACCGGCATGGTCTGCCGAGCTCTGCCGCATTTTCGGGATTGCGCAAGATGCTGTTCCCCCCGATTTCGAATCTTTCCTGCGCCATGTGCATGAGGAAGACCGCGACCGGGTGAAGCATTCATGGTCCACTGCGCGCGAGGAACCTGACACGCCGTATACTTTGGAACATCGGATCGTGCGCCCCAGTGGTGAGGTGCGATACCTTCTCACCAAGGCGCGATCTTTTAAGGATAAGGCGCTCGCGGGCAGCCACTGGACCGGCGCGACGATCGACATATCCGAGCGCAAACTGGCCGAGGATGCATTGCGCGAGAGCGAACAGCGCTACCGCGCGGTCGCTGATCTCGCGCAGGAACTGATCTGGATCCACACCGACGGCGTCCTGGTCTACTGTAACGATTACTGCGCCCATTCGTTGGGGCTTAAGTCTCCGGAAGAGCTGATCGGCAGGACTATCCTGTCCATCCTGCATCCGGACGAGCACGCCGCCGCCGCGCAGCGCATTTCCGAAATGCTGACGAAGGGAAGCGTAATCCCGCGCGTCGTAAGACGCCTGTTGCGGCAGGACGGTGGCATCATAATCGCCGAAATTGCAGGGCGCGCGTTCACCTATCGCGGCAAGCCGTCGATACTCTCCGTTGGCCGCGACATCACCGAGAATGAGCGCGCCGAGGAGGCATTGCACAAAAGCCAGAGCCATCTTCAAGAAGCGCAGCGCATCGCCAACATAGGTAGCTGGGAATTTAACGAGCAAACCGGGGAGCTCACTTGGTCCGATGAAGTGTATCGAATATTTGGTGTGCAGAAGGGTGTCTTTCGCCCGAACCTCGACAGCTTCTCTGAAATGGTCCATCCGGACGACCAAATGATCGTGTCGCGCGCGCTCGAACGAAGTGAACGGGGCAGCAAAGACTATTCGTATGAACTGCGTATTGTCCGCCCGGACGACGAGATAAGAACGGTCCGCGTCGCCGCGCTAGCGTTCACCGATGAGGGCGGGGAATTGAGCCGCCGTGCCGGCACGGTTCAGGATATTACCGAGCAATCGAAGGCTGAAGAGCAGCTTCGTCAAGCGATGAAAATGGACGCCGTGGGCCGGCTGACCGGTGGCATCGCGCATGATTTCAACAATCTCATGACGATCGTGAAGATAAACCTGTCGATGCTGCAAGATGGAAATTATGCCAACCTTCAGCCGCAGCTCGTTGAAGAGGCTCTTGAAGCGTGCCAGCGCGGCGCGTCCCTGACCCACCGCCTGCTTGCCTATTCGCGCCGTCAAACGCTCCAGCCGGTGTCGGCGGATCTGAACGAAGTCATGACCGGAATATTGAATTTGTTAGAGCGTACGCTCGGCGCTCATATATCGATTGAAACATTGTCGAGAGCGGGATTGGCGCAGGTAATGATCGATGTGAACGAACTTGAGACGGCGTTGATTAATCTTGCCACCAACGCGCGCGATGCCATGCCGGACGGCGGCGAACTCAGCATTAAAACGGCAAATGTGACTCTCGACGCGGCGCAGGCGGAACGCGGTGCGGTGGACGCCGGCCACTATGTGGTGCTTTCTGTCAGCGACACCGGAAGCGGCATCGCCGAAGATATTATTGACGACATCTCAGAGCCGTTTTTTACCACCAAAGACGTCGGCAAAGGGAGCGGCCTCGGGCTCAGCATGGTGCAAGGTTTCGTCACGCAATCCGGTGGGCACATGACCATCACGAGCGCACCCGACAAGGGCACGACGGTTTCCATTTTTCTGCCGGCTATCATCGAGACGTTGTCGGGTGGGAAGACAAAAGGCGGCGCGGATCATCCGCGCGGATCGGGCCAAAAAATACTCGTCGTCGAGGATGACAACCGCCAGCGGCGCGAAGTCGTGCGGATGCTGGCCAATCTCGGCTATGTTCCCTTGCATGCGGAAGACGGAAGGGCGGCTTTGGCAGCGCTGGAAAGCACGCCGGACATCAAACTCCTGCTGAGCGATGTCGTGCTGGAGGGAGATATGGGCAGCCTAAAAATTGTAGAGGAAGCGCTACATCGGCTCCCCGGTCTCAAGGTCTTGTTCGGTTCCAGCAAAGAAATTTTCGCACAATTGGGCGATACCAAACCGGGCGAAATTAACACTATCGAGAAGCCCTATGACGAAGGATTGTTGGCTACGCGCATCGCCGAAATGATCGGATCGACCAGCCCTTCAGCCGATTGATCTCTCCCACAAGATACAGTTGGCTCTGCCGTGTGCGGCTCTGCCGGGCGGAGGTTCAAGCCTGCTGTCAGCTGCTGGCACGGGTCGTCAAAACATAAACTGGTGGCCACAGCCCATTTACCCTCTCTCTGGACCCTGACGTGGACGGCCTTCAATCAATGCCTATTTCCGTTTCAGCCGAACAATTTTATTTGGATGGTCTCCTGCAAGCTTATGAGGCCGAAATGGCTGGTGAAGTGTACTTCACCGCTCTTTGCGACGTGTTTCCGGAACCCAGCCAGCAGGAAAAATTGGTGCAGCTGGCCAAAGTCGAGCACCGGACATGGACAATCCTCCTGCCATTAATAGAGCGCCATCGGTTGAAACCCCTCGACCGTCCTGCACTGGCGGCGCGGGGAGAATATTGGGTCACGGAACGCGCCCTGCGGCAGTGGCGAGATCTGATGACAAACATGACCACTCGCTATCCCGGCTTCATCGAGAAATTCAAAGCGCTGGAGGCCGAGGGCCCGGACGAAGACAAGCCCGCACTCAACGTCCTGGTCCGCCACGAAGCCGCGCTCCTTGCGTTTGCCGAGCATGAGTTGGCGGGCGCAGCAGACTCTCTCTTGCCGATCCGGGATTTCTTGACCGACACGCAATCGACATCCGGGCGCGCGCACCGCCACAAATAATGATGTTTTCCAACTGCCTCAGTCACGCCTGGCCTGTATGCTGGACGACTGGTTGAGAGGGCAGTTTCCCAATGACGGCGGATTTGTTGGCAGCACTTGGTAGCGCCTTGGAAAAAGGCCATCGGGAAGACGGTGAGGACGTTCTCCACTGCATGGCGCGCGACGAGGCGCTGCTAGCAGCCGGTCTTGAAAATGCATGGCCGCTTGAATGCATTGATGAATGTGTCGTCACGCCGGGCGCACCGGCCTGTGCGGGGCCGCTGTTTGAATTGCCGCGCCGGGCAGCGCGCGCTGGCAATATTGTTGAGCGCCTGTATCTATTGCCGGAGCCCGCTTTGGCGGCGGATGGCGCCTTGGACGACCATCTGGCGCTCGACCGCGGGGCGGGCATCCGGACCACGATCCTCAATATCGGCCCGAGCATAGCCGCCAGCGAACTACCGATCGCCCTGCTTCTCGATTGCACGCTGTGGCGCGGCGCTGACGGCAGCAGTCTTTTGGTCAACGGCTCTGCGGCGCCAGGTTGGATGCTCTCCGCCCGGTCCGATGACATTGCGACCCGCCGGGCGCTCATCGAAAATCTGCGGCGCAACAGCATGCCGGTTGTGGCGGGGGCCTTTGCCCCGGCGGAACTCTACGAGCCGCTCCTGACCTCTGCGCCGTTGGCAAAATTGGCGGCGTCGGCGCTGTGCCGCCGAGGTGGGGACGAAGACTGCTCCTGGTATCACGGATTTTGGCAATATTTGCGCATTATCGGAATTGTTGCCGCGCCCGAGCGTCATGCTGGATTCTATGCCGAGGCATTGGGCGGTTTGGCGAAAAGCGGGGATTATCCGCGCATTCTGATTTCGGCCAATGCGGATTACGCCATGCTGGCGCATCTTCTTCACGCCTATGCTGGGCACATCGAGAATATCGAGATCATGGTCCTCGATATCTGCGAAACGCCATTGATGCTGTGCAAATGGTACGGCGCGCGGCAGGGCGTGCGGATCGAGACTCAGGCCTCAGATATTGTTCAGTGGGAAACCACGCGACAATTTGATCTCATTGTGACGCACTCCTTTCTCCCCATGCTGCCCGCTGCGGCGCGCCAGTCCTTGGTGGCGAAGTGGCTGGGAGTTCTGCGCCCGGGGGGGGAAGTCGTTTCGACGACCCGTATCAATCCCGAATGGACCGAGGCCGACATTCATCCGGATCTGGATCGGGTGCAAGGGTTTCGCGAAAACGCGCAGCGGCAGGCGTTGAAATGGCAGGGCGTACTCGGCATCGACGCCGAGCAATTGGCTGCTGCAGCAGAAAATTACATGCGCCGGATGAAGTCCTTCTCGCTTACCTCAGAGGATGAGCTGCGGACTCTTTTCACAGCATCGGGTTTCACCTTCGATATGTTGAACATCGTCACCGTTGCCGGCAGAGTGGGGCGGCCGCAGGCCGGGCCGGGCACAAGTCAAAGCGCCGAATACGCAGAATTTATTGCCACTCGAGCGTGAGGCGCGAGCTGAAAACTCAAAGCTCCGACTTGAAGTCCTCGAATTTGCCGCTTGCACTGCGTGGGATTTCATCGAAATAGCTGAACGTCATGGCGAATGGATAACCCAGACGTTCGGCAAGGAGGGTGCGCATCTTGTCTTCCTCCTCCGCACTAAGATTGCGCTCAGCCACCAGTTTGATTTCCAGGCGCTCGAGGCTTTTTTGTACAATCTGGTACTGCCGGATCGGCGCAATTTCTGTGAATTTTCGGTTGCTGAAGAACGGCCAGAATTGATCGCCGTTGGGCAAAGTGATCAATCCACGCGCCCGCCCGACAATACGGTTGAAGACTGGCAGGCCCCGGCCGCACGGGCAGGGCTCACCGACCTCGGCAAAATCACCGATATCGTAGCGGATCAGCGGCGAGGCAAAATTATGCAAATGGGTAACCACCACTTTGCCGATTTCTCCCGGCGCGGTGGGACTGCCATCGTCGCTCAATACCTCGACGATCATATTTTCCGACTGCGCGTGGTAATGCGTGTGGCCATGACATTGCAGCGCGATATAGCCGGCTTCCTGGCAGGTATACATATCCGTAAGCGGCACCCCCCAGACCTCCCGGCAAAGCTCCCGGATCGTCGGATTTAGCAGCTCCGACATGGTCTGCACTTCGCGCAATTCCGGAAGGCGGATGTTCTCGGCCTGGCAGTGGCGCAGGATGGCCTCGAGATTTGAGGGGTAGGTAATCAGATAGTTCGCGTCTTGGCGCGCTAACCATTCCACCTGCTTCGCCACCGGAGTCATGATGCTGAGCATGGCCCCCGGGCCGGTGGGCAGCGCTCCGTCGTAAGCCCCGCCCCAAGACTGCGCCTGCTTGCCATCAGGGTAAGGCGCGGTGTTGGAAGAGTCGTAACGGATCGCGGCGAGCTTCGCGCCGAAATCGCAGCGCCGCCAGATATAATCTCTGAGCGTAAACGCGATCCACATCGCGGCGGTCAGATCGGTGGTCAGAACCCGCACCGGCTTGCCGGTCGAGCCGGATGTCGAGATGGTTCCAGTTTTGCCATGGCTTTTGGGCAACGCTCGGCTATGTAGCCGCTCTCCGGCATCCTGGATATCCTCGCGCCGCAACAACGGCAGCTCAGACCATATGTCCGCCGTTAACGGCTGGCCATGGCGCCAGCCGATTTCGGATAATCGATCAGCGTAATAGGGCGTCGTGCGCCGCGCATGGCGCAGCACCTCGGCGGCCTGGCGAAATTGCGCCGCCTGAAGCCGTTCCGGGTCCCACCATTGGCTCTGCTCGAGCTGAAACAGCAGCGACAGCATAATCGCGGAGCGCTGGTTCGGAACAGCAGGCCACAAATTGCCTTCCTTGCTGGGCGTCGGGGAGGGGAGCGCGGAATTTACTGTCATGCGGCGGGACGATAGCATGTCGGCAAGCGGCACGCGGGCTAGATTCTGCTTTGTAAATCCGCAATTATTTCAAAATATTGTAGATAGCAATGTGCCGATATTCTCTCGCCCTTGGAGCAACTTCAGACGCGCGGTTCATAGGCGCTTGCCTTCACCTCGACCAAAGCGTCAAACATAAAGTCGGCGCGCAAGATGGCGCGAGTTGGTAGGGGCGGATTGAAGAATTCCTTATAAGAATCGTTAAGGCCGATGACGTCGCGCGGGTCTTTTAGCCGCACGGTCGTCTCGACGATATCCGAAAGCGCGCAATTCTCTTGGCCGAGCGCTGCCGCGGCGCGCTGGAAGACGCTGCGCGTAGTGTTGTTCGATCCCGCGCTCACCCGCACTCGGCTGCTGTCTGTGCGGCTCGTCCCCGGCGCCGCCTCAAAATATGCGACGGCGTCAATGCTTGGCAAATGAAAGGCGCTATGCCCGGTACGTTGAATTCGACCTAGAGCAGGCTCTTGTCCACCACATGATCGAGCTTCGCCGTGCCGCTCACCATGGTATTTTCAACCGGTATATCGTCCTTATGGTCGATATAGCCGCTCTTGTGCAGGCTTGGCGTGCCGTAATACGCGAAGACGAATTCGCAGGGCTCGTCATAAGGATTGCGCGTCCAGTGGATTTGCCCGGTCTTCACGAAGCAAGCGGTGCCGGGGCCGCATTCCTGTTCCACCATCTCGCCATTTTCGTCGACCGAGCCGTTTACCACTCGGCCCTTGATGACATAGACGACCTCTGACGCGACGGTGTGCTTATGTGGGAAATGTTGCGAGCGCGGCGGAAAAACGCAATGGCCGAAGACGGATTGGTCGTTGTCCTTGGTGGTTTCGTCGGTGATGACATACTGGATTTCAAATCCCGGCATCAGCCGTTTGGTTTCTTCGTCCGTGCCAATCTCTGAAAAATGCCAAACTTGTTTAGTCTCTGACATGAAGTCGTCTCCCTGTGGCTTCTTTTCACTGCTCGCTCGCCTCTATCCACTATGGTGGCGGTATAGCTGAGGCCCCGCAGGTCTATGAAGGTAGCGTGTCTGATTGAATCGATTTGTCAATGCCGTGATAACACAGGTGTCTGAGATATCGACACGGGCATCAGAAACGATCTTGCTCAGGCTGGTTCCCTCGGCCTACGCTGCGCTCGCTCCGCAAGCTCTCCCAAAAACAGAAGGAATAAATGAAATGAAAGTTGGTTTTATCGGTATTGGTAATATGGGTGGTGCGCTTGCGAGCCGGTTAGTTGGAAAAGTCCCCCTTACGGTATTTGATACAGATATTAAGAGACCAGATATTTGGAATCAGGAGGGAGTTACGGTCGCAGAAAATTTGCGAGAACTTGCGCTTGAATCTGACGTGGTCCTCACCTGCCTTCCAACTTCTAATGAAGTTAAAAACATCGTTCTAGGAGAAAATGGAATATCCAATTTCTTAGCACCGGGAAGTTTAATCGCGGACATGACCTCTGGTGACCCGACAGTAACTCGGGAAATATCGGGGCTTATTCTTGAGAAAAAAATAGAGCTTATTGATGCCCCCGTCAGCGGTGGCCCGCGCGGCGCCCGGGAAGGCACCATAGCAATTATGGTGGGTGGCTCTGATACACAGTTTGAACGCGTTAAAAAAGTACTTGGTTTTATAAGTCATAACATTATACATGCTGGGCCATTGGGAAGCGCGCATTCTATTAAACTTGGAAATAATCTGCTGAATCTAATCTGTCGGATGGGAACATTTGAGGTAATCTCAATGCTTGTTCGGGAGGGTGTGGCGCCAGCCATGGCAGTTGATATTATCCAAAAAAGCTCAGGTCGAAATTACGCAACAGAAATAACGTTGCCCGATAATATTTTATCGGGAAAAATGAATCAGGGCTTTTCTACAGCTATGATGGAAAAAGATAGTAGCTTGGCGCTAAAAATTGGCCTTAAGCATGACCTAGATATGGCACTCGGTAAAGTTGCTCAAGAAATGCTCGACCGCACGATCGCTAAATATGGTATGGATGCTGATATGAGCGCAGCGGCAAGCCTTTTTGAAACCGAGACAGGCGCAAAAATCCGACCGTAAAAATTAGAGAATGCGCAGGAACAGGCGTGGTCTTTGACTGTTCTAGGTGACTTCCATTGGCGCTTCCGCCGATATCTTTTCCAGGATAGACGCCATCTCATTTGGGTCAGAGACAAATGATGGAAAATCCAGAATAAGGCGTGTCACGCCGATGCGGTCATATTGCGGAATATCTCTGAGCACACCCTCCGCGGTGCCCGCAATTATCACCGCGTTTATCTCGATTGTTTTTGGATCTCGACCCGCCTCTTCGGCCATCTGATAAAGCGTCGCCAGCGCCGTCTTCAAATCTCCACCCATACTGTAGACGTCATCCGGCGCTTCCGACACGACCTGCCAGCCGTCGGCCAAGGCAATAACCCGCCTAAAACAAGCTTTTCCGTTGCCGCCAATGGTGATCGGCGGATGCGGCTTCTGCAAGGGCTGGGGGCGGCACTGGACGTGGGAGAAACTATGAAATTCGCCGTCATATTTGGGCTCCTCCGCGGTCCACAATTCCTTCCAGATCCGAATATGCTCCTCTGTACGCGCCCATTTTCTTTCGGTCGGAACGCCGAGCGCCTCAAATTCCTCGTTGAGCCAGCCAGCGCCAACACCCACATCGAGTCTGCCGTTCGACAGCACATCGATCGTGGCCATCATCTTTCCAGTCACCACAGGATGCCGATAGGGCGCGACCAACACTGAAAACCCGAGACGCACCCGCTTCGTACAGCCGGCTACGAAGGCGAGGGCGGTAATTGGGTCGAGGTGGCTCCCTTTCGGGTCAGCGATAAAGCCACCGGATTTGGTATAGGGATAGGTCGACACGATCCGGGTTGGCATGATCACATGGTCGGGCACCCAAACAGATTCAAAGCCCCGCGCCTCGGCCAATTGAGCCATCGCGACCATGTTTCCCTGGGTCGCCATCGCACCCATCACCGGAAGCATAAAACCAATTTTCATATCGCCCCTCAAAACTATTAAATTTCGCTACTCGATGCCCGATCAGCAGCCCGGAGGATACCCCATCGCACGTGAGCGGTCATCCTGAGCTTGCCGTCAAGATTTTGTCCTGTTTTCGCAGCTTCCTTCAGATTTCGTCTTCGCTGCCCTCGCGTAATTGGCCTCGGTCAGCGGAGGACATCATGCTGAACTGCGTATCGATTTAGGAATTCACCGCTACCGCTTTATCCCACAGCGCCCGCTTCTCGGTCATTTCCGCCGCCAACTTCAGCGCCGCGATCAGGCTGGTTGCGCTGGCCACACCTTGGCCGGCGATGTCGAGCGCCGTGCCATGGTCGGGCGAAGTGCGCACGAACGGCAGGCCGAGCGTGGTGTTGACGCCACCTTCGAAATCGATCGTCTTGATCGGGATCAGGGCTTGGTCGTGATACATGCAGATCGCCGCGTCATATGTCTTGCGTGCGATGCTGTGAAACATGCTGTCCGCTGGCAGGGGCCCACGCGCATCGATGCCTTCGGCGCGCAATTGGCTGAGCGCCGGTTCGATGATGTTGATTTCTTCCTGCCCTATGCTGCCTTTCTCACCGCCATGCGGGTTGAGTCCGGCGAAGGCCAGGCGCGGCTTGGCTATGCCGAAATCGCGCGTCAGGGCCGCCGCCGTCACCCGCCCGCAATATATAATTTTATCACCCGTCAGTGTGCGGGCGGCCTCGGCCAGGGCGACGTGAATCGTTACCGGCACTACACGTAATTCCGCGCACGCTAGCATCATCACCGCTTCGGCATCCGGGCCGGCAAGTGCGGCGAGAAATTCCGTGTGACCGGGATGGGCGAACCCCGCCGCCGTGAGGACGGATTTTTGAATAGGGTTGGTCACCACAGCGCTGGCGTCTCCGCTCTGGGCCAGTTGTACAGCGCGCTCAATGGATTCGATGACCGCCGCCGCAGTGCTCGTCTCCGGCTGGCCCGCTTGTGCCTCGACCTCTTGCGATAGCGCCAGGACTGGCAGCGCGGTCTCAAAGCAGAGGGCGGCGTCGCTCGGATCATCTATCTCTTGCACTGGCACCGCCAGGCCCAAGTCGATTGCGAGTTGTTGCAGCCGCGCCGGGCTGTCGATGACGAAGAACGGCGCCACGCCCAGAGCGCGGTCGCGCCAAGCTTTGAGCGCGATCTCGCTGCCGATACCGGCCGGCTCGCCCATGGTCACAGCGATCGGAGCGTGCATCGCCGACGCCCTCATTGCCGGTGCGGAACGATGACGCCGGGATTCAGCATGCCGTTCGGATCAAGCCGCGCTTTCACCGCCGCCAGCGCCTCACCCATCAGGGCCGGGCGCTGGGCGCCGTACCACGGCATGTGATCGCGCCCCACCGCATGGTGGTGGGTGATCGTGCCACCTTCGCGGATCAGCGCTTCCGATGCCGCCTGCTTGATCTCTTTCCACTGCGCCAGCTCGCGCCCCGGCGTGGTTTGCGCATGCAGGGTAAAATAAGGTGCGCAGCCGTCGGTATAGGCATGGGTGAAGCGGCAGCTCACATGCCCCGGCACGCCGGTTGCCTGTTTGATAATCTCGTGCGTCGCCGCCTTCACATTGGTGTGGAAATCGGCGAGGCGCTCCCAGGTGATCGCAGTTTCGAATGTATCGTGCAGGATGCCGCAAGAAATCAGGCCCTCGCGCTTGAACGGCGCGCTGATAAACGCCTCGCGCCAGGCATCAGCAGTTTCATCGCGCTCGCCCGCCGCATTGAACTGGCCACCTTTGTCGCGCACGCATTCCAGCGCGCGCGCCATCCACGCATCCACCGGATGGTCGCCGGATTCGAAGCCGAGAACGACCATGTGAAAGCTGCCGTCACCGGCCCCAGCGAGCTTTGTCTCTTCAGCGTCGACCAGACGGCAATTGGACGGCCAGAGAC
>JAQBTG010000029.1 GCA_027624955.1 Pseudomonadota bacterium | reverse complement strand
ATACGAATATATGTCAAGTATGATTATGCGTATATGTAATAATTACTCGCGGCACCGCCCCGAAAACCGGCAAAAAAATGTCTGGAAACGTATAACCACGGCCGACCTCAGCAGCGCTTGAGTTATATCAGGGCAAATCATCGCCCGCGCAGACCTTCAGTGGTTTGCCTACGGGCGGGCTAATAAATCGAAAAATTGAATCGGGAGATGGGCATTAAAACGATAGCAATGCCCAGGAGGCATCTCGGCGGCGGCATCAGGAGGCACCACATAAGTCATGTATCCAGCCCCAACCGCCATCAAGACCCTTCTGCTATTTCCCGATGATAACAACCGGGCTTTGGAGTTCGCGCCTACAGAGCCGTGTAGATGGATTTCGACTGCTGATAAAGGCTGAGGCCCTGGCGGCCTTTTTCGCGGCCGATGCCGCTTTCTTTTACCCCGCCGAAGGGCGTTGCGACCGATAGCGATTTATAGCTATTGATCCAGGTGGTGCCACATTCGATCCGCCGGGCCATGCGCCAGGCCCGTTTAAAATCCGCGCTCCAGATTCCGCAAGCGAGTCCATAGGCCGTGTCGTTCGCCTGCGCGACTAAGTCGTCTTCGCCATTGAAAGGCATTGCCACCAGCACGGGGCCGAAAACTTCCTCCTGACAGATTTGCGCATTGTTGCCCAGCCCATCAATCACGGTCGGCCGGTAGTATGCGCCCTCTGAGAAACCCTCGGGCCGCTCGCCGCCGCATAAGATGCGCCCGCCATCGTCCCGCGCGGATTGGACGAGCGCCTCGACCCGGTCGCGATGCGGGAACGAGGCGAGGGGGCCGAGTTCGCTGGCCTCCTTGTCTGGCGCACCGATACGATAGGCATTTGCCCGCGCGACAACCCGCTCGACAAACGCTTCATAAATGCGCTGTTCGACGAAAAGGCGTGAACCCGCGACGCATGATTGGCCCATTGAGCCGAAGATCCCGCCGGCGACAGCCTGCGCCGCGGCCTCGATGTCAGCATCTGCAAACACGATATGGGGGGATTTACCACCAAGCTCGAGCGCCACCGGCATCAGTTTGGCGGCCGCCGCCGCTGCGATCGCGCGCCCGGTTTTCGTGCCGCCGGTGAAGGACACCATGCGCACATCCGGATGCCGGACGATGGCATTGCCGACAAGACTGCCGGTGCCGGAGAGCACGTTGACCACACCGGGCGGCACGCCCGCGTCCTGACAAAGCCGACCAAGCGCGAGGCCGATGCCCGGCGTGATTTCAGACGGTTTCAGCAGCACGGCATTGCCGGCCGCAATCGCCGGCGCCAGTTTTTGCGCATCCATCGTCAGGGGGGAATTCCACGGCGTGATCAAGCCGACGGCCCCATAGGGTTCTTGAACCGTAAGCGAGAGATAGGGGCCGCGCGGTGTGGTGACGTCGCTCTCCTGCGTTTCGCACACAGCGGCGTAGTAGCGGAAGATGCCAGCGCAGGCCGCAGCCTGCCCGCGGCATTCGGAAATCGTTTTGCCGTTCTGACGCATCTGAAGCGTCGCGAGCCTGTCGCGCTTGTCGTCAATCTGTGCCGCAATCGCGTGAAGAATACGCGCGCGGTTATGGGGCAGGAGATCGTGCCATTCGGGCGCGCTGGCAGCGGCATTTGCTACGCGAACGGCATCCGCCACGTCATCTAGCGTGGCAGTGGAGTAGCGCCCGGCCACACTTCCATCAGCCGGATTGATCGCCTCGAGAATGGGCGCCCCCGACCTGGCGCCGCCACGCCGCCGATCAGCAGAGGTTCCGGCTCGCCTTGTGCGGTCATAACGTCTGCCAGATCGCGGGACGTTGGGCCATAAACAAGCCGAGTTGTTTGGCGGTGCCGGCAATAATGAACCGTCCGAAAGTCAATGTTTGGCTCCTCCGACACCGATCCGATCGCCGGTACAAGGTGGCGCAACGAGAGCCAGGATTCAGCCCGGTCTATCCCGATGCTGGACAGATCATTGGGCCCAGGAAAGTTGACGTAGGTCGCGACCAGTTTCGCGTCGAACCGTTCCATTTGAGTGGCCGATGCGCCACCGCGCATGGTGAGCGATTCCGAGTTGGAAACGCTGGCGCCGTTCGGCATCGAGATCCACCTATTGCGGCTGAGCTTCACATTACCTGGCGCTTCCTGCAGCGGTCGAAGGTCAAAGACACTGCCGTTCGAGGCGCGCCAGCGCAATTATGCGCCCGCCAGCGCCGCATTTGCTTTAATCTGAGCGCCATAACAACAATTGGCGAGGTGACTCGTGAGCGCCAAACATCATGATTGCTTGGTGATCGAATGCAGCCGCGGCCCGGCCGTCGAAAGCGTGCATTTGGTCGATGCTGCGATTGTCGATGCGTCGGGCAAGCTGGTCGAGGCGTGGGGCGATGTCGAGCGTTTCGTTTATCCGCGCTCTGCCGTGAAATCGATCCAGGCATTGCCTTTTTTGGAAAGCGGCGCCGCAGATGAAATTGCGGCGACAAACGCTGAAATCGCCCTCGCCTGCGCCTCGCATAATGGCCAAATTACACATGTTGCGGCCGTTCGACAGTGGCTGGCACGGACTGGTCTTGGCGAGGCGCATCTCGAATGCGGCGGCCACTTGCCGTATCACACCGCGAGTGCCGAGGCGTGCATTCGCCAGGGTGAACCGGGCCAGCCGGTTTTCAACATGTGCTCAGGCAAACATTCGGCCTTCCTGGTGACCGCGAAACTGTTGGGTGAGGAGACAAATAATTACATCGCGCGCGATCATCCTGTGCAACAGCGGGTGGCCGCCGCCATCCGCGAAATGACCGGTTGGGATATCGCGCGCTCGCCCTGGGCGATCGACGGCTGCTCCATTCCGACCATCGGCCTGCCGCTTCATGCGCTGGCGCGGGGCGCCGCCAATATCGCCGATGCCAGCGCCCAGCCGGCGGCGCGCCAGGCGGCGATTTCCCGCATCCGCGCCGCCATCACCGCCGAGCCCTTCATGATCGCCGGCGACGGGCGCGCCTGCACGGACATCATCTCCGCCATCGGCGCCAACGCCTACGTCAAATTCGGCGCAGAAGGCGTATTCTTCGCGCCGCTGTTCTCGCTCGGTTTCGGCCTCGCGCTTAAGGTCCGCGACGGCGCCACCCGCGCCGCCGACACGGCGATTGTGTCTCTACTCAACCATCTCGGATTGTTAAGCGGCGCAGCCGAAGAGAAACTGGCCGCCTATATGGAGACTCCGTTGACGAATTGGCGCGGCACTCCCGTTGGCACCGTGCGCGCTAAACTCGACGGTTAGGGCGCGACCAACCTCCGACCCTTTAGAGTCTGCCGCAATTCCAGGTTTTGCGATTTGCCTTTGGCCGATGTCTTGCTAAACATAAGTCTGATTAGAAATTTGAGGGGATCAAAAAATGGAAATCGGTATTTACGCCAATACCCACGGCCAGGGCTACCGCGACGACAGGGACATGTATCTGGGCCACACGCCCTTCGAGGAAATGCGTCCCGTCCGCACCGCACAACTGGCGGAGAAAAACGGCTTCCATTCGGTCTGGTATCCCGACCATGTCTGCATGCCGATTCAGTCCGGCAGCGCGCACACCGCCAACGTGTCGGGCAAGCGCGCCTATCAACCGCACCACAATATGCTCGATATGGCGGTGGTGATGGGCGCTGTGGCTGCGTGCACCAACCGCATCAAGCTCGGCACGTCGGTGTTGATCGCGCCTTACCGCCATCCGCTCTCCGATGCGCGCCAGTTCGCCACCGTCGACCTTCTCTCGCAAGGCCGTCTGATGCTTGGCGTCGGCTCGGGCTGGATGCAGGAAGAATTTGCCGCCGTCGGCCAGGATCACGCCGTGCGCAACGCACAAACAGACGAATGCTTACAAATTTATAAGCGCGCTTGGACCGATGAAAAAGTCGAATTCGACGGCGAATTTTATAAATTCGAAGACGTCTCGATGGACCCCAAACCGATACAAAAGCCGCACCCACCGATCGTTTTCGGCGGCAATACGCCGGTTGGCGCGCGGCGCGCCATCCGTCATTGTGATGGCCTCTATCCGCTCTTTTTGGATACCCATTGCGAGCCAAACCGCTTCGACCCGCTGCAAGAGCTGATCCGCCGCGAAGCTGACACTCTAGGCCGCGACCTCACGCAGTTCCGCATGTTGGCCGCCGCCTCGGCGCGTATTACCAATGCTGATGACCCACAGTCTCTGGAAGTACCGCGCGCCACCTGCACCGGCACCAGCGAACAGATCCTCGAGCATCTGCAAGCTATGGCCGACGCTGGGTTCTCCATGATCGTCTGTATGATGATGTGCCCGTCGGGCAGTCTTGCCGAGCAAGAAGAGCAAATCCAACGCTTCGGTGAAGAGGTCATCCCCCAGGCGAAGGGCATCAAGCCGGCGGGAGAGTGGAAACTAGTGGATTAGCTAAAGTTGGCAATTTGACCGGTTTAGGTCGGTGTCCTAACTTGCGTGCATAGATCAAACAGCGGAGCCACATCATGGCGCACGCCTACAAGGTTTATTGGCAGCCGGGCTGCACTTCTTGTCTGAGGGCCAAGGAATTCCTCAAGCAGCATGGGATTCCGTTTGAATCGATCAATGTGCGCGTGGATAACGCTGCGATGGCGGATTTGGCCCGCCTCGGGGCGATGTCGATTCCGGTCATCACCCGCGGCGATGACTTCGCCTTTGCCCAGGAAATCCGGGACTTGGCCGATTTCGTCGGGGTCAAGCTCACCCGCGCACAATTGCCGCCAGCCAAATTGAACAAGAAAATCGATCTTATCCTGGCGGCGGCGCAGCGTTTCGCGAAACAGATTCCGGCCGATACCTTGCTGGTCAATTTGCCGGGGCGCGATCGCAACTGCCTCGATCTCGCATATCATATATTTGTCATCCCTACGGCATTCCTCGATGCGGTGCGCGGCGGGGCGGTCACCTTTGAACATTTTGAGCGGATGCCGCCGCCTGAGTTGGATACGGTGGCGAAGGTCTCTGCCTTCGGCCAGGAAGTGCGCAAAGATTTCGCCGCCTGGTGGCGCGAAGGCATCGTGCCAGGCACGGTGAACACCTATTACGGCGTGCAACCTACTCAAGGCGTGATGGAGCGCACCGCGTGGCACGCCGCCCAGCATTGTCGCCAACTCATGGCCGTGGTGGCGGATGCCGGGCTGGAGCCTGACGGACCATTGGGGGAAGCCGAGCTTGGAGGCCTGCCACTTCCCGACGAAGTCTATGATGATGAAGTTCCGATGAAGGCCACAAAGGTGGAGCACGCGGCACCGGCGGCACCAGCGGCAACGGCGACTGCGGACGGGTGAGCGCCACGCCCGCCATCCAGGCCGTCATCGTTCCCGTGACGCCGTTTCAGCAGAACTGTTCGGTCCTCTGGTGCTCCGAGACGATGAAGGGCGCGGTAGTTGATCCCGGCGGCGATCTTGACCGGATCCTGGCTGCGGCCGCTGAACGTCATGTCGAGATCGAAAAAATCCTCGTCACCCATGGTCATATTGACCATTCCGGCAACGCTGCGGAATTGGCCGCGCAGTTGGACGTGCCGATCGAGGGACCGCATCCGGACGATTCATTTTGGATCGACATGATGACAGAGCAGGGCGAACAATGGGGTGTTGCGGGCGCCCGTCCGTTTCAACCGACACGCTGGCTCGATCAAGGCGATAGTGTTTCTTTCGGCAAAGTAACGCTCGCTGTGCTGCATTGCCCGGGCCACACCCCGGGCCATGTTGTCTTTCATCATGCGGAAGCCAAGCTCGCCATTGTCGGCGACGTGCTGTTCCAGGGCTCCATCGGACGAACGGATTTTCCGCGCGGCAATCACGCGGCGCTGATCCACTCGATCACGACGCGATTGTGGCCGCTTGGCGGCGATACTGCCTTCGTGCCCGGTCATGGCCAGATGTCCAATTTTGCCGCCGAACGCCAGAGCAACCCGTTCGTTTCCGACGCTGTTTTGGAAGCTTCCGCGCCCTGACAAAAATGTGCGCGTTCCGCGCTTGAGGCGAAGGGGTTATTCAGCGTATGTTGACCGCCGCGCGCACTACCTAGAGTCATTACCCATGCGCGTTTAAGCAATTTTAGCTGGACGTTTCCGTTCAGCTTTGCGACCAAGGATTAGCACAAATTAAAGGATCGAAATGAACGCCCTGACATATGAATCTCCCGGCTCGGTGGATGAGGCAGTGAAGCTTCTGGCCGCGGCTGGCGGCAACGCCAAATTGCTGGCGGGCGGCACCGATCTGCTCGTGCAATTGCGCATGGGAATGATCAAGCCGGCACTGATAATTGATGTGAAGAACATTTCCGAAACTACTGTCATAAAAGAAGAAAGTGGCGGTATTCGAGTTGGTGCCGCGGTTTCGGGCGCTGTAGTGGGCGAGCATGAAGGCATGAAAAGCGCGTGGCCCGGTGTGGTCGAGGCGCTTGAATTGATCGGCTCCACCCAGATTCAAGGGCGCGCGTCGATGGGCGGCAATTTATGCAACGGATCGCCCGCAGCCGATGCCGTTCCCGCGATGATCGCGGCTGAAGCCGTGTGCACGATCGCCGGACCCGATGGGCGGCGTGAGGCACGGGTCGAAGATATCGTCATCGGCCCCGGCGTTACCTCTCTCAAAACCGGTGAAATGATCGTTGATTTCTTATTTCCGGCGCGGCCGGCGCGTTCGGGCGATGCCTATTTGCGCTTCATTCCGCGCACGGAGATGGATATCGCCGTGGTCGGCGTCGGAGTGAGCTTGACGCTCGACGGTGCCGGTGTCTGTACGGCGGCGCGCGTTGCGCTCGGCGCTGTCGCGGCGACTCAGCTTGTCGTCGAGGACGCCGCCGCGGCACTGATCGGCAGCACTCTCGACGATGCTGCGATGGCAAAGCTCGATGCCGCAGCACAGGCCGCATGCCGCCCTATCGATGATAAGCGCGGCACTATCGTATATCGCACCAAGGTGGCCGGGGTATTAGCACGCCGCGCCGCCAAAATTGCGCAACAGCGCGCAGAGGGCTGAGCAATGGCTAAAATACATGTCACAACCACGATTAACGGCGAGCCCACCGAGTTCTTGTGCGAGCCCCAGCAAACTCTTCTCGACGTGCTGCGCGATGAATTGCGCCTCACCGGTAGCAAAGAAGGCTGTGGCACGGGCGATTGCGGCGCCTGTAGTGTCACCCTTGACGGCCGGCTGGTTTGTTCTTGTTTGGCACTCGGCGCTGAAGCCGAGGGCCATGAAATCGAGACCATCGAAGGCATGGCCGACGGTGACAACTTCCATCCGCTGCAGCAGAAGTTTCTTGAAGGCGCGGCACTGCAATGCGGCATTTGCACGCCGGGCTTTTTGATTGCCGCCAAATCGCTATTGGAAAGAAACCCCGATCCCAGCGAAACCGAAGTGCGTTATTGGCTGGCCGGAAATCTTTGCCGGTGCACCGGGTATGATAAAATTATTCGCGCTGTGCTCGAATGCGCCGCCGATATGAGAGGAAATCAAGCATGACAAGCGTAACCACGGAACTGAAAACGGAACTGAAATGGGTCGGCAAAAGCCCGATCCGTCCTGACGGTGCCGACAAGGTAACCGGACGCGCCAAGTTCGGCGCCGATCTCATGCTCCCGGGTATGCTGGTTGCTAAGGTTTTGCGCAGCCCGCACGCGCACGCGAACATCAAGTCCATCGATACATCTAAAGCCGAAGCACTGCCCGGCGTCAAAGCGGTGATGACCGCCGCCGATATCGATCCCATGTCCTCAGACTGGGTGCCTGCGGGAGAGCTGCAGCTGAATTATCGCGATCTTTCGAACAACATCATGGCGGGCAGCAAAGTGCTCTATGACGGTCATGCCGTCGCGGCAGTGGCCGCAACAAGCGCCGCCATTGCCGACGCCGCGCTAGAACTGATCGTGGTTGATTATGAGGTGCTGCCTCACGTCATTGATGTGGAAGAGGCGATGGCGCCGGACGCACCGATCTTGCATGACGACATGTTCACGCAAGGTGTGACGCCGACGCCGGACAAGCCTTCCAATGTTTTCAAAGAGATCGATATCGCCGTCGGCGACGTGGAGGCGGGCTTTGCCAAAGCCGATCTCATCGTTGAGCGCAGCTTCAAGACGGCGCCGGTGCACCAGGGATATCTCGAGCCGCACGCGGCTGTTGCCAGTTTCGCTGAAGACGGCCAGGCCGAACTTTGGTGCTGCACCCAGGGCCATTTCTCAGTGCGTGCCTATTGCGCCAAATTGCTCGGCATGGACATTTCAGATCTGCGCGTTACCGCATCTGAAATCGGCGGTGGGTTTGGCGGCAAGACGACGGTCTATTTGGAACCCGTAGCGCTGCTGCTGTCCCGCAAGGCGGGCCGTCCAGTCCGCGCCGTGATGACTCGCGAGGATGTGTTCCGCGCATCCGGCCCCACTTCGGGCGCGGCGACCTGGGTCAAGGTCGGCGTGACCAAAGACGGCAAGATAGTTGCCGGCCAGGCGATCCTCAAATATCAGGCCGGCGCCTTCGCCGGCTCGCCCATTCAGCCCGGTTGCATGTGTGCGTTTGCGCCGTATGACATCGAGAATGTTAAAGTGAAGGGCTATGACGTCGTGACAAACCGGCCCAAAGTGGCCGCCTACCGTGCTCCCGGCGCGCCGATATCCGAACATGCGGTAGAGTCCGTGCTGGACGAGATTTCTAAGAAACTCGGCATTGATCCGCTGGAACTGCGCGAGAAAAATGCCGCCAGAGAGGGCACCAACGCGGCCTATGGCCCGAAGTTCGGCGTCATCGGCTTTGTTGATACTTTAGCGGCGGCCAAGGCTCACCCGCACTATTCAGCGCCACTCGGCCCGAATCAGGGCAGGGGCGTCGCGTCGGGCTTCTGGTTCAACATTGGTGGCGAGAGTTGCGCCACCCTCAATGTCGCCGAAGACGGAACAATAGTGCTCGCCACGGGCAGCCCCGATATTGGCGGCTCGCGTGCCTCGATGGCCATCATGGCGGCGGAAACTCTCGGCATCGACGTGGCCGATGTGCGGGCTATCGTCGCCGATACGGCTTCTATCGGTTACACATTCCTCACCGGCGGCAGCCGTGTCACTTTCGCCACCGGCATGGCAGTGATCGAAGCTTCCAAACAGGTCACTGCGACTTTGCGTGAACGCGCCGCCAAGATCTGGGATATCAGCGTTGACGCGGTCGTCTGGGAAGACGGCCATGCCAAACCCGCCGGCGCCAATGCGGGTGAGTTCGAGCCGCTGTCGTTGGGTGAGATCGCTGCGCAGGCCGGTAAGACAGGCGGCCCGATTTCCGCCAATGTGGCGCTTAATGCTGAGGGTGCGGGGCCCGGTTTCGGCACCCATATTTGCGATGTTGAGGTGGACCGTGAGACCGGCGCCGTCAAGGTGCTGCGCTATACGGCCGTGCAGGATTGCGGCAAGGCGATCCACAAGGCCTATGTGGAAGGCCAGATTCAAGGCGGCGCGGCGCAGGGCATCGGCTGGGCGCTGAACGAGGAATATATTTATAACAAGGATGGCCGGCTCGATAACGCAGGTTTCCTCGACTATCGTATTCCCGTCGCCTCGGACCTGCCGATGATCGACACGGTGATCGTCGAAGTAGCCAATCCCAATCATCCCTACGGTGTGCGCGGTGTGGGCGAAGTGCCCATCATTCCGCCCATGGCGGCCGTGGCCAATGCGATCGACAGCGCCATCGGGGTTCGTATGACGGTCTTACCGATGTCGCCGCCCAAGATCTTGGCGGCGCTCGACAACGGTTCATAGAAGCAAAGGGGCCTGTGAGGATGGCACGCATCATCCTCACTTCTGGCCTCGGCAACCAATATGCCGGGGGCCAAACAGAGTTCGCGATCGAGGCGGCGAACGTGCGCCGCCTCATCGCCGCTTTGGAAGAACGCTTTCCTGGCATCGGCCCTGAATTGGAGCGCGAAATGGCTGTCGCAATAGACGGCCAAATTTACCAGGACCCCTTCCTGGAAGCCATTTCGCCTGACAGTGAAGTCTATTTCCTGCCGCGTATCGGCGGAGGATGAACGCTGCGGATTTGTTGCCGCGAATCATTGAAAATGCTGCCCGGCTCTGCGTTAAACCTTGCTCAAACGATCCGCCTGTCCCATTCAAAAGCCAGCGACTCAGGCCAAGAAGCGGCGTATTCCGCTCTTCTGAAATCCCCCGGCGTCCGCTTCATATTCCCATATAACTAAGCCAGCCGGTGATGATGTATTTATGCTCTTTCGGAGCGGGAATGCCGCGATGGGTGTGGGTGAAGCCGGCAGGCCAGATGTTGGTGACGCCCTTTTTGGCTGGACTGATGTAATCCTGATAAACGAATTCCGTGCCGCCGCCTTGTTTGACCGTATTGAGGTTAGTCATGAAAGCGAGCACCCGATGGGCGATATCGAGCCCGCTCGATTCATAATGTTCACCGAAAAAAGCCCCGCCCGGTTCGTAATGCTGGATTTGCGGCGGCTCAAGAAAGCCGACTTTGGCGCCGCTTGCGGCGAGCACTGGAAACTCTTTCATATAAAGCCTTATGCTTGCCATCACATGTTCGCGGTAGGCGCGCACGGTCTCCGTGTAGATTTCGATCGGCAGGCAGTTAAGGCTGACGTCTTCCGAATCTTTCCACGCCTTGTCGACTCCCTTGGCGCTCACTCCGGCATGGGCAAAGCCTAATTCCTTGGCAATCTCGAAGCCCTTGATCAACCGCTCGCAAATAGCCGGTTGCTCCATTTTATAGCCTTTGATCCACTGCATATTTACTTCTCGTAATATATTAATAACTTAGTTTAACTATATGATATGTAACATATAACATCTATTTGTAGTAACTTTCTTCCAGCCAATGTGAGGATGGAACGAGAAACCATTCCCCGATCAGCGCTAGGTCCTCATCCGAGCTTGCCATCAATCTTTTCCGCAATCCTTGAAGCTGGTTCGCGAACACTGTCTCGCGCCAAAACCAGTCTTGGACATTGCGGCCTGAAGCGTTGCCCGGCTGGGCGGTGGCCGCGTCGATATAGAACGCCTTGAGGTCGTCGACCGCCAGGCGCAACCCTTCAGATGTGGAGACGCCGGGCACCGGAATCTCTGCGTGTTCACCATGAACGAAGGACAGCACCACATCGCGCGCCTTTTCAAGAGTTAAACCACTGGCGCCGATGTTGGAACGGCCGCGGCTTTCCATCGCGAGTTCGTACCACGGCCATAGATTCTTCATTTCGCTTTCGAATTCGTGGCGAGGTGTGTCTCCGTCTTGGCTTGGCGGAGCAGGAGAGAGGTTAATAGGGCAAACCCAGCCTTCCATCTCCGCTTCCGTCGTTTTCGGCGCCTCTTCCGGATAATCGACTAGCACTGGGCCTTCATCAGCTTGCAGTAATTCGAGCGCAGCCAACAGTACGCGGCGCTGAAACGGCGCGTCATTAGGCGGGCCGAAAGGACGTCCAAGCTCGAATGGCACCCATAACGCGCGCGGCGGGCGGGTCTTCTCACTATGCAGGCGTATCAAACTGATCTGCGTTGTCGCCAGCCCGTCTTGTTCCAAATAATGTGCCAACCCGCCCACGGCGCGCGTGCAAAAGGGTCAGACAGGGACAAGCACAACCGCGTTGACGTCGTCCGCTTTCAACAGTCCAGCCAGTTGCCGCGTCGGCGCCTCCATCTCCTCCGGTGCCGTCGAACCCAAGAACGCGTAGTGGTATTTCGCCACCGAGGCGATTACGCCTTCATCGGCCAACTCATTGAGCCGGTCAATCGGGAAGCAGACATTCATATCTTGCTGATATCCAGCGCGGTCGAAATTTGTTGAAACATGGCTCATGACCAAATCTTCCGCCGCCGTCTCGCCGAGGATAACCCGGTAATCGGCCGCTCCAAACTCAAAGGGCCGGTCGCCGCGCCGTTGCAGCCCCGCCGTGGAGATCACTGCCACCCGGCATTTTGACAGCTCTGGCGCCGCCACCCACGGGTCACGGTCAAATTTTGGGCATTCCAGTTCGATTAATTCCGCGCGCATGAACGCGTCAACGTCTTCCAAGCGGGTCATACGAACTCCTTCTTTGTTATGTCTCGTCGCCGGCTAATACCCTGACTTCCGCCTTGCCGGCCAACATACCACCGACCCTCGTGGCGGCCGCAAATCCGCTCTCATGAAACATGTCGAGCACGGAATCCGCCGCATGAGGTGCACAGGCAATCAACAGCCCGCCGCTGGTTTGCGGATCGCACAGAATGCTTTGCTGCCACGCGGCGATATCTGCCGGCAGCCGCACCTCATCGCCATAGCTTTGCCAGTTGCGGGTTGCTGCGCCGGTACTCGCACCGGCCATGGCTAGGGCGCGTGCGGTGGGCAGAATCGGCAACGCTTCTAGCGCCACCTCTGCGCCAAGGCTTGCGCCCCGGCACATTTCCAGAAGATGCCCCAAAAGGCCAAAGCCGGTGACATCGGTCATCGCATGCACGGCTGATTGCTCGGCCAAAGCCATGCCTACCTTGTTAAGCTGGGTCGTGGTCTCTAGCATTTCGCGGTAGCCCGATTGCTCGAGTTCGCCGCGCTGGAGCGCACCGCTCAAGATGCCAATTCCG
Organism: Pseudomonadota bacterium; assembly: GCA_027624955.1. Taxonomy (NCBI): domain Bacteria; kingdom Pseudomonadati; phylum Pseudomonadota; species Pseudomonadota bacterium. The sequence goes on along the minus strand of JAQBTG010000029.1, from coordinate 38,374 downwards.
AGCGGCTTGCCGAGGATCAGCACGTCGCCTGCTTCTGCCGTATCGTTGCGCTTGATGCGCTCGGGCGCGACCAGGCCGATGGCGGCCAAACCGTAGATCGGCTCCGGTGAATCGATTGAATGGCCGCCGGCGATGGCGACGCCGGCCTCTTCGCAGGCGGCAGCCCCGCCCGCAAGGATTTTCCGGATCACCGCTACCGGCAGTTTGTCGATAGGCATGCCGACGATAGCGAGTGCCAAAATCGGTCTTGCCCCTGTAGCGTATAAATCGGAGAGCGCGTTGGTTGCCGCGATGCGGCCAAAGTCGAAGGGATCGTCGACGATGGGCATGAAAAAATCGGTGGTCGCCACCACCGCCTGTTCATCGTTAATACGATAGACGGCCGCATCGTCACTCGAATCATTGCCTACCAGCAGAGCCGGGTCGGCGAAAGGTCGCGGCAGTCCCTTGAGAATTTCGCTGAGCACCGCCGGCGCAATTTTGCAGCCGCAGCCACCGCCATGGGAAAGTGTTGTTAGGCGAAAACTGTTTTCATCCGCCATAACCGGCTCCTGATATTGAAAGTGTGCCTAAGCCGGCTTCACCGCGCGAAACGCGTAGCCGAAGACCTCGAAAGCGCGCGCGTTGTTCTCGCCGCGGGCATCGCAAAAAGTATCGACCGGCAGGCCGATTTCTACATCTGCGAAGCCGATATCTTTCATCATCTTGCGCCAGCCTGCGCACGGCAGGCCCCCAGCTATTCAAGATGTCCACAGGTCGATGTTGGCCATGGCCGACGCAGGCACGGACTTGCCATTGGCGATATCGGCGAATTGTAGTGTGCCGCCAGGGCGCAACACCCGCATGATCTCTTCGAAAATTCGCTTTTTATCTGCGCAGAGGTTGATCACGCCATTGGAGATGACAACATCTGCCCAGCCATCTTCGACCGGCATGCTCTCGGCCAACCCTTCGCGGAACTCGACATTGGCGGCACCCATCGCCTTTGCCGTGGCGCGTGATTTGGCCAGCATCTCTTCGGTCATATCGATGCCGACCACCTGACCGCTGGGTCCCACCTGGGAAGCGGCAATGAAGGAATCGAAACCGGCACCCGAGCCGACATCGACAACGTTCTCGCCTGTCTCCAGGGTCCTCAGTTCGAAGGGGTTGCCGACACCGGCGAACGATTCGACTGCCGCATCAGGCAGGGGATCGACCACCGCATTGTCATAACCGAGCCGCTTGGCGAGCGGCCGTCCGGTATGGAAATGATAGGTTCCTCCGGGCTCGATAGCCACCACCCGGTACTTATCCTTGACCTCTTCGCGCAAGGCCACGGCATCGACGGTTGGAATTTCGCTCATATAACTGTTCCTTCGAACTTCACCGCGCAATCCTATACATTTTGCGTGCACGCGCCAAACATCAAGGCGCGCCGCTGGTTTCTTCGTCTCGGGCGGAAATGGCGGAAGAGGGTGGGAGTCGAACCCACCAGGCACGTCGCACGCGCCTCACCGGATTTGAAGTCCGAGCGCCCCACCGGGGTGCGATCCTCCTCCAGGATTCGCATTGCGCAAATGCTAAGGAGGCTGCCAAGCGCAATCAAGTGGGCCCCGCACTAAACAAAGCGGACGCCGGGCAGAGAGTGCGCCGAGCGGCGCCGGTGCGCCGGGTAAAACCAGCGCGGTCAAAATATTCCAAGAGCTCAATCGTTAAGTTTCGCCCGATGCCAGATCGGTCGCGATATTGGGCGGCGAGAAAGAGGCCTTCTTCACTTTCGCCGGCCAATTCCTCGGCGAATTCGGCGAGCCGCCGCACTGCAGCGGGCAACAAGAATCGATTCTTTGCCACCTGAATACTGAACCCCAGCGCGGCGGCGCGTTTCAGAACGCGTTCGGTCTCATCCGCTGGCAAATCAAGCTCAGAGGCTATTTGCCACACCACCGGCGGGCGCAATCCGCCAGATTCTAAGAGCGGTAAAATTTGCAGCCAGACAGTTTGTTCACCCGCCGCCAGTTTGGCCTTGTGGTCAGGCAGATGCAGGATGGTGCCGGCACGCTTCACCTCGCCAGCTTCGATCAATTGGATGATGGCGGCATTGAAAAGCTGCATCAGCGGCCGTTCAGTGAAAAGACGGCGCAATTCGAATTCGTTGAGGCCGAGCGTTTCAGCCGACTGTTGGTGCCAGCTTTTCAATTCCGTGATGATGTGGCGGTTTAGGCTCTGCCAATGTTCTAGCGACATGCCCACCAGTGCGGTGGTGCCGCCCGCCGTGACCATTTCTGCCGCCGCGAACAAGGTCGTGCTTTCGTCGGCATCAAGATTGCGCGCCACGGCGAAACGGTTGAGGTCGAGACCGCCAGGCGAAAGCGGTAGCAACGCCGCCAGCGCCGTCGCCGGATTGTTTTCAGCCATCGCAACGAGTTGCGCCAAGCGGGGCGCGCGGGCGCGGCCACGCTCAGGCCCATTCGGGTCGACAATCCGCCCGCCCGCCAGCGTGCGGCGCGCCGATTGGTCGCGCAGGATCAACCGATCCCGCGTATGCGCCGTGATCAAGCGCTCAGTGACGATTTGTACCAGGCCGCTCTCTCCCGGCGCGATCTCGCGGCCATTCAGGACGGCGACGCGGCACGGTGTCTCCAGGGCGCCCAGATGCAAATGCGCCGGCGTTTCATGCTTAAACGGTTTGGCTTCGCTGGGGAGGACGTGAAGTTCGGCGTCGATGCGCCGGGTCGGCGCATGAGCTGCCGGATGCAACAACCAATCGCCGCGCCTAATATCACTGCGGCGCGCACCCGGCCCGGCCAGATTTAGTGCCGCCCGCTCGCCCTGGCGCGCTTCCTCCGCAGGGCGATCATGAACGTGCAGCGCCCGCACCCGCACTTCGGCACCGGACGGAGAGAGCAGCAATTTTTCGCCCACTGCCACGCGCCCGGAATAGACGCTACCCGTGACCACCAGGCCGGCGCCGGTCAGGTTAAACATACGATCGATGGCGAGGCGAAAGCGGCCCTGGGGCGGCGCCGCGGAAAATGCCCGCGCCGCATTTTCGAGATGTGACTTGAGCGCTGGCACGCCTTCGCCCGAGAGAGCAGAGAGGGGAAATATCTCCGCCTGTTCAAGCCCGCTTCCACGCATGATCTTGCGCACCGCCTGCTTTACTTCATCGACCCGGCCATCCGCGACTGCGTCCGTCTTGGTAATTGCCACCGCCCCTGCGGTGACGCCGAGCAGGTCCAATATCGCCAAATGCTCAACGGTTTGCGGCATCGGTGCGTCATCTGCGGCGATCACCAGCAGCGCGTAGTCGATGGCGCTGACACCAGCCACCATGTTGCGGATAAATTTTTCGTGCCCGGGTACGTCGACAAAGCCCAATATCCCGCCACCGGCGACCGGTACATAGGCGAAACCGAGGTCGATGGTGAGGCCGCGCAGTTTTTCCTCCGGTAAGCGGTCGGTATTGACGCCGCTCAGCGCTTCGACCAGCTTGGTCTTGCCGTGATCGACATGGCCTGCGGTGGCAATAATCACGCGGTGACGGCCATCACGCGTCGGAAATGTCCAGCAGCTCAAGTTGGGCGCGAAAGCCGTCTTCGTTTTCTAGACAACGCAAGTCAAGAACGAAGACGCCACTTTGCACCCGCCCAATTACTGGCACGGGCAGCGCCCGAAAAGCTGAGGCTATGCGCTCCAACGTGCCGCCGCGCTTACGTTTGGCGGCAATCGGATTGATTGCGAGAGCAGCACTCGGCAGGGTTTCGACGGGTAGCGCGCCTGAACCGATTTGGCTCATACAATCCGCCACCTCAACGTCCGCCACGCCCTTCAAGCGCCGGGCTAGGACCGGCAGCAGCCGCTCTGCCAGCGCGCGGATGTCGTCTTTGTCACGCGTCAACAGGCGAAGCGTCGGCAGCTGCGATGGTAATTTCTCTGGATTGGCATAAAGCCGGAGCACCGCGCCGAGCGCCGCCAGCGTGATCTTGTCGAGGCGTAGCGCGCGCTTCATTGGATTGCGCCGCAGACGCGCGATAAGTTCCGTTTTGCCGACGATGATCCCGGCCTGCGGCCCACCCAACAGCTTGTCGCCTGAGAAAGTAACCAGATCGGCTCCGGCGTTCAGGGTCTCGGCCACCGTCGGTTCAGGCGGCAGTCCATAGCGGCTCAGGTCGACAAGCGAACCCGAGCCGAGATCGACGGCAAGCGGTTTTCCAGCGGCATGCGCCAGTTGGGCCAGCTCCGCCGTTTGAACTTCCGCAGTGAAGCCGCGCACTTCGTAATTGCTCGGATGAACCTTCAAAATTAATGCCGCGCCATCGTCCAGAGCGGCGACATAGTCGCGCCCATGTGTGCGATTGGTTGTACCAACTTCAATCAGCTTGCAGCCGGCGCGCGCCATGATATCAGGCAGCCGGAATGCACCGCCGATCTCAATCAATTCGCCGCGCGATACGGCCACCCTCTTACGGTTCGCCAAACTGTTCAGAAGCAGGAGCACGGCCGCGGCGTTGTTGTTTACCACCAGAGCCGCTTCCGCTCCGGTTAGGCGGCAGAGCCAGTCAGCCACATGATCGTCCCGTTCGCCGCGCTTCCCCGTGGCAACGTCATATTCGAGATTGCTGGCCTGGGTCGCAACCGCCGCCATCGCGGCCACGGCTTCTGGCGGCAAGGGCGCGCGCCCCAAATTTGTGTGCAGCACCGTACCGGTAAGATTAAACACAGGTGTCAGCGAGGCCGCGGTCATCTCTTCGATTCGTGTGATTGTCAGGCCGGCCAGAGCCTTGACCTCCACACTCGGACTGTTTCCTGCCAGAAGCTGCGCCCGCGCATTCGCTAAGGTTTCGCGTGCGGCAGCGGTGACAAAAGGCCGGCCATAGGATTCACGAACGCAGATCATCGCGGTATCCGCCACCAGCCGTTCGACCGAAGGCAGCCGCTCGAGCAAGGGCATTGTGGAAGCGGGCGTCGTCGCTGATTTTCGCATGGCGCTAGGGTAGTCGCTTGCCGACCCGCGGGAAATGTTATTTTGGCCTAAGCGCCTATCCCGAATAGCTGTCGGCCGCTATGATCGGCGGAACGATCCAGCCAGAGGAGCCAGATTTTGAAACTGCGAATGATTCAGATCGATACGTTTACCGACAAGGTGTTGAGCGGCAACCCGGCAGCCGTCTGTCCGCTGAAGGAGTGGCTGGACGTTGGTCTGATGCAAGCGATTGCGGCGGAGAACAATTTGTCGGAAACGGCATTTTTTGTCGCTTCGGATGGGGGCGGATATGAGCTGCGCTGGTTCACACCCAATGTGGAGGTCGGTCTGTGCGGGCATGCCACACTGGCTGCGGGCGAAGTTGTGCTCACTGATATAGAGCCCAGTGCTACAGCGGTCTCGTTTGAGACAAAAAGCGGCACCCTTATCGTATCGCGTGACGGCAATAGCCTTATGATGGATTTTCCCTCACGTCCGGCTGCGGTGCATGCAGCTCCCGAAAATCTGCTGGCGGGTCTTGGCGCGACGCCAGCAGAAGTGTTAGCGGGGGACGATTACATCGCGGTCTATGAAAGTGCGGCCGAAGTCGCCGCGCTTGCGCCCAATCTTGATCATTTTAACCGGCTCGACCGCCGCGGCGTGGTGGCGACGGCACCGGGCGGCGATGCTGGGACCGACTACGTACTTCGCTTTTTCGCACCCAAAAATGCCGTGCCTGAGGACCCAGTTACCGGCAATGTGCAAACCGAGCTTGTTCCCTATTGGGCGGCGCGATTGGGTAAGAAGCGCCTCAATGTGCGGCAATTGTCGGCGCGCGGTGGTGTCATGGTCTGCGAGGATCGCGGCGCGCGCGTCACCATTTCAGGGCAATGTGTGCGTTTCCTTGAAGGTGAGCTGACGCTATGATTCGGCACGTTTGAAAACTTTTACCCACAGGCAAACGAGACTTATTCATGGCGTCGCGTAAGATCATTCTCACTTGCGCAGCAATTGGCTCGTCCAACAAAACACGGCAAATTTTCTGACTATGACGCGGGATGATTGGCGAAAATACTGCTGTGAGTTCATCGGCACCTTCAGCCTAGTCTTCTTCGCGGCTGGCGCGCTGGTAGTCGACGGCTTGGTGGGCGGGGGTCTCGGTATGATTGGCTCTGGGCTCATCTCCGGCCTGGTTATCACCGTCGTGATCTACGCTTTTGGCCACATTTCAGGCGCCCATGTAAATCCGGCGCTCTCGCTTACCGCGGTTCTGATCGGCCATTTGGATCGCCGCTTGTTGGCTGGCTATGTCATTGCTCAAATGGCCGGCTCGCTGGTAGCCGGCATGTGTCTGCTCTGGGCCATCGGCGACTACAACGGCATGGGCGCCAATTCGCCGAATATCGAACTCGGAATATCTCCGGTTACGGCGCTCCTGATAGAGTTGTTTTTGTCCTTCCTGCTGATGTGGGTTGTTGCCGGCGTTGGATTGGACAAGCGGGCACACGGCCCCTTCGCCGGAGTCGCCGTGGGCGCCGTGGTCGGAATCGAGGTCATGCTATTTGGCGCCGTGGCCGGCGCCGCGATGAACCCGGCCCGCGCCTTCGGCCCCTATGCCGCCATGGGTGATTTCAGCCATTACTGGATTTATGTGGTCGGGCCGTTTGTCGGAATGGCGCTCGGCGGATTCACTTACCGCTTTACCCATGCCCTTGGTGGGCGTGATGTCTGAATTAAGTTCTCGGCCGGCAAGGAAATTCGGAGCATTCAGGAATGCTTGTCCCTGCCTAAGCTCTTGCCCCATTCAGCAAAATGAATTTCGTCAGCCTCACTCGTGTCGGCCACCAAGCGTTCCAACGGCGTGGTGAAATCTCCCTGCTTGAGGGCGCGCACTTTGATTTCATAGTCCTGAATGCGCTTCAGGCCGGCATCAACCAGGGCTGGAATGTCAGGGTTCATTTCTCCGAGCATGCTCGCCGTCACCTCCTTGCACAAACGTGCAATCTCACGTCCGGTAAGGCGCCCGGTGTCGGCAGCGAGGCGCGCGTAAGAGAGCGAGCGATGATCGACCGGAATGCCCTTACCCTCCAGATGAATGCGGAATATGTCAGCGCGGGCTTCTGCGTTCGGCAGGTCGATGAGAATGCGACGTTCGAAGCGTGAGAGCACGGCGGAGTCTAAATCCCAGGGGCGGTTGGTTGCGCCGATGGTCATCACCAAATCACGTTTTCCCTTTTGCGCGAAACCGTCGATTTCCGAGAGAATAGCGGCCAGCATCTGCTGGTGATAGAGTTGGCCTTCGCCGCCGCGGCTCCTGCACAGCGCGTCGAACTCGTCGATGAAGATGATTGATGGTCGCCCGTCTCGCGTGAATTTACGCGCGACGCGATAAAGAGTGCTGATCAATCTTCCCGATTCACCGACCCATTTGCTGACGATCTGGCTCGCCTTGACGTTGAAGAAAGTGGCGCTCAGTTTGTTGGCAACGGCGCATGCAAGCAGCGTCTTGCCGGTGCCAGGGGGGCCGTAAAACATGATGTTATTCCAGCCTTCGACCTTAATCCCTTCCGGCACCTTCGCCATGGCCAGGCCATAGTGGAACTTCAGCTCTTTCTTTAATGCGTCCAGACCGCCGATGGTTTCCCAATCGACATGATTTGGGCTGTCGTCGATGAGCAGCAAGATTTGCTGCTCGAGTGCATCGGCCTCTTCGTCGGAATAGGCGACCTCGTCCGCTTCGTGGTTTTCGACCGGCCTGATCCGTCCCGCATCCATGCCGCGATTGGACGTAAGCGCGCGGGCACGTTGCTTGTATTCCACCGCGCGCAGGCTCATGGAACTGCGGGCGCCGGCATCTTCCAATATTTCGATCATCTGTTCGGCAAATTGCGCCGCCTTGTGGTAGGAGCGCGAGGCTTCCTCGCTCTTGCCTACGGCCATGCGCGTATTGGCCTCTGTCAACATGCGGTCGATGGCGCGTTGCAGGGCGTCTGGACCTTGGCGATTCATGCCGGATAATCGATCAGTTCGGACGGACGTCGATGAGCCGTTCGCCCACCTGAACTTCGTCACTCAATTGACAATGAATTGCCACAACAATTCCCGGGCTAGGCGACGTTACTTCCGTGACGACTTTGTAATATTCGAGAATCATCAAGATCTGTTCCGCCTCGACGACTTCGCCTACCGCCACCATGATATCGGTTACGACAAGGTCATAGGCATTCACGGAGGAACAAGTGGCGTCGATACCGATGATTTCGTTATCCGCTGCCGCTCTCACCTGCATCGCTCCGTCCAAGAAGGGGAGAGGGGCCGTCCGCGGTTTGATCGCGGGCGGTCTCATTTCCCCCTGCCTATGTTTTAGTTGGCCAACTTTGCGCGTGAGGGCGGCGCTTTTAGTTTTGGCGTTGTCGCTTTGTCCGGGTTGTCATGGTCGCGCGTCATATACTCGACCTCGTCGCGCAGCCCCTCTGGGTCGTTCACCCATTTATCGTAAAAGCTGAAGGGGTTGGTGGCGTGGCCGCCTGGCTCTGACGTGAAACCTCGGTGGACGATGTTGTAGAGGTGATTTTCGGCCGTCCAGTTGCGCCGCGCATCGCGGATTGTCGTGAGCGAAAGCGTTGCGTAGGTCGCTTCGTCGGGGCCGGTGCCGCATTCGGCCAGCACGCTGCCGTCAAAGTCGACAATGTTGGAGTGGCCAAAATAGGAATAGACCAGATCGCGTCCGGCCATGTTGGCGACCGCGACATAGGCTAAGTTTTCCCACGCTCGCACCTGCGCGATCATGCGCTGCTGCTCCTTAGAGGGATACATATAGCCCTGGATACGCACCACAAGTTCGGCGCCTTTCATAACCGTGTCGCGCACGATTTCGGGCATGTTGCAGTCATAACAGATCGTGCCGCCAATCATCAGACCTTTGGGGCCCTCAGCCACGGAGGTCTCGTGACCGGCCGTCCACGGCTCTTGCGGGCACCACGGGAAAATCTTGCGGTAGGTCATGCAGACTTCGCCCTGATCGTTGATCATGATCAGCGTGTTGTAGGGGTTGAGGCCGTCCGGATGTTCCTCACCGGTCAGCGAAAAAATGCCAAACACGCCGGCCTTCTTGCAGGCCTCGGAGAATATCTGTACCTCGTCACCGCCGATCGTGGTGGTCAGGTCGGACCATTTGACCGGATGGAAGCCCTGCGTCGAATATTCCGGAAAGACAATCAGATCGAGGCCGGGATAGCCGCGTTTCATGCCTTCGACAAAGCCAGCGATACGCTTGCAATTATCGAGCACCTCCGCCTTGGTCTCGACCACCGGAACTTGATAATTGACGACGCCGACGCCAACCGCGTCGTCGCTGGAGGAAATCGACCCTTGAGGCATTATTATTCTCCCTAACCCGTGTGAAGATGCCAGGCGCGGCACCTTTGGAATATTCTGAGCAAGAGGTTAAAGGGGGCCGGGCTTCGCTTCAAGCGGCGGAATTTCTCAAACCGCCTATCGCTTTTGCTTGCCAGTCTTGGGGTGGTGGACAATCCTTCTTATTCGAACGCAACGAGGGTCGAAAATGCATGATGCAACGGCGCCAAAGCCGCAAGAAACTGCGTTTGAAGCCATAGAAGGTTCGCACAATTCCAATCTTCTGTTGCTGTGCGATCATGCGAGCAACGCATTGCCCGCTGGCTGGGATGGGCTCGGCCTTTCGCCGGAACGGATTGAGCAACACATCGCTTGGGACATCGGCGCCGCCGCGGTTACCCGGCGCCTCGCCTGGCTGTTGGGCGCGCCGGCGCTTCTGACCCGGTATTCGCGCCTCTTTATTGATTGTAATCGCGCGCTCGGCACACCCAACTCGATCCCGGAGGAGAGTGACGGGGTCGTCGTGCCAGCCAATCGCGCGGTGCTGGCGGCGGAGGCGGCGCGTCGTGCCGATATCGCCTATCACCCCTATCATCGCGAGCTGTCGCGCCGGTTGGCCATGCTGAACGATCCCTTTGTCATCGCTATGCATAGCTGCACGCCGGTATTTGCCGGAGTAGCGAGGCCTTGGCATATTGGCGTGCTATGGCGCCAAGACGCGGCCAATGCGGAGCGTTTGATCGCAGCGCTGGCGCGAGACAAATCCTTGTGCGTGGGCGATAACCAGCCCTATTCGGCACTTGAGACGCCAGGATATACGGTGGCGGACGTGTTGGAGCCGCGCAAATTGCGTCATCTCATTATCGAGATTCGCCAGGACCTAATTGCCGGAAGCGCCGGGGCAGAGGCCTGGGCGGAGCGCTTGGCGGAATTGTTTACCCGCGAATTCGACGTTGTCAGGCCGCAATTATGAAAGTTGCTGCGGTTCTAGTTTGCGTTCTTTTATTATTGCCGGTGCGGGCTGCGGTTTCGGGTGGAAATCCCGAGCAATCGGAATGGTCGGGCGCTTTTTCCCCATATCAAAATTTTTCAGCGCAAGTAATTCGCGACGCAAATTCCTGGTCGCAAATTTGGGCCCAATTGGGCCAACCGCCGCCGCAATCCTTTGACGCGGCGCTCCACTTGGCCATTGCTGTATTTCTCGGCTCGCGTAGAACCGGTGGCTATGATCTTGCCATCGATCCCGCAGGCCAAACGGACATGGCGCAGCTTTTCAGGGTGCGCGAATTGGCGCCCGCGCCGGATGCCTTCGTGCCGCAAGTCCTGACCACTCCGTACCGCATCTTTCTGCTTCCGATGAACGCCCAGCCTGTCTTGTTTCTCACAGGATTCAATGGCGCCGCATCCGGCGAATGCTTATATATACCGTCTGGCGAGCGCCGGCGTGCTGAGAGCATCACGCAGTTTCTTAACAAACCGATCTGCCCGGAGGCGCCCGGGCAGAGTAGCGAGGGGTCCTAAATGTTGATGAGCGGCGACGAATATCGGGAGTCTTTGCGCCGCTATAGCCCGACGGTCTATCTCGACGGCGCGCGGGTTGATGCGGTCGCCGATGAGCCACGCCTCGCGCCGGGAGTCGCGGCTGTTGGCGTTACTTATGATTTCGCCAAGCTCGACCGCCATCGGCCGTTGATGGTGGCGGAAGAGCAATCAAGCGGCGCCACCGTAAACCGCTTTCTTCACATCAACCGCTCGTCGCGCGATCTTTTGGATAAGCTCGAAGCAGTGCGCCTGGTATGCCAGCGGGTGGGCTGCGCCCAACGCTATCTCAGCCAGGATGCGCTCAACGCCATTCACCAAGTGACGCACCTCATGGATGCGGAGATGGGGGGCGATCTGCACCAGCGCTTTGGCGCCTATCTGCACCGCGTTCAAGCCGAAGATCTAACTCTCGGCGTCGCCATGACCGATGCCAAGGGCGACCGTTCCAAACGTCCGCACGAGCAAACCAACAGCAATGCTTATGTGCATATCCGTGAACGCCGCGCCGACGGCATCGTCATCTCGGGCACCAAAGCAATCGTCACTGGCGCTCCCTATATGCACGAACTGCTGGTCATGCCTGGGCGCAATATGGTTGAGGAAGACGCCGAGTTTGCCGTCTGCTGCGCCGTGCCCATCGATGCCGCCGGTCTAACCGTGATCACCCGGCCGGCCGGCCGGCCTGGTGAAGACACCGCTATCTTTAGCGGGCGCTACGGCCAAGCGACCGGCGTCTGCGTGTTTGAGGACGTATTCGTGCCTTGGCAAAACGTGTTTATGGCTGGCGAATGGCAACAGGCACAGTTTCTAACGCGTGCTTATGCTTGTCATCATCGCCATAGCTGCATTGGCGCGCGCGCCGGCTTCGGCGATCTCCTGATTGGTGCGGCGTCGATGATGGCCGAAGCCAACGGGCTCGATGCAGGGGGCAACAACTATCTCCGTGAGCGCATGGTCGAGTTGATTAAGATTGTCGAGGGCTTCTTCGCCTGTGGCGTCGCCAGTTCCACCTATGGGGTTCCTGACGCTTCAGGTTGCGCCGAGCCTGAGCGCATCTTTGCCAATGTCGGCAAGCTGCTCTTGTCGACGCAAATTTACGATATGCAGCGCATTGCCCATGACCTTTCAGGCGGCCTGATCGTCGCTCTGCCGGGGCCGGACGAGGACCACAACCCGGCGACTGCGGCACATCTGGAAGAACTATGGCAGGGCAGGGATGACATCCCACCCGAACGTCGGCGCGAAGTGGCGCGCTTTCTCGGCGACATCACTGCGTCCGACACGGCGGGCTGGTATTCGCTGATCAGCCTGCATGGCGGTGGCTCGCCGGCGGCGACAAGTATGGAGATTTACCGCAGTTATCCGTTGGAAGATAAGGTCGCGCTGGTCGAAGGCTTGTTGGATCGTGGCCTGCTTGCTGAAAAGGTAACGGGCGAGCAAACAGACGACCAGCCCGGTCGCTGCTGCGTCGACGGCTGCCAGCCGCCGGAAGCGGAGCCGTCCGAGTAAAACGAAAAGTGATAGAGATGAGAATTCCGGAATCGTGGCAAATAGCCAATCCCCTGTCACCCTGAAGCGCAGCCTGTCGCTTCCTTTGTTGGTGCTCTACGGCCTGGGCACCACGATCGGAGCAGGGATCTATGCGCTGATCGGCGAGGTTGCCGGCGTGGCGGGCATGGCTTCTCCGTTTTCCTTCCTAATTGCCGCGGTCATCGCCGGCTTCACGGCATTCAGTTTCGCCGAGCTTTCGGCGCGCTTTCCGAAGAGCGCGGGCGAGGCCTATTACGTACAGGAGGCCGCCGGCATTCAAACGCTTTCCGCTGCTATAGGCCTGATGGTGGTGTTTGCCGGCGTCGTGTCCTCGGCCGCCATATCCAATGCGTTCGTCGGCTATTTGCACGAATTTATCTCGCTACCACGCGTCGCCGCCATCGCCGTGATCGTTCTTTTGATCGGGCTGCTCGCCGCCTGGGGCATTGCGCAATCGGTCATCGTGGCCGGAATATTGACAGTGGTCGAGGTCGGCGGTCTGGCGCTCGTAGTCTGGGTTGGCGGCGACAATCTCGTGCATCTCCCAGCTGCATTGCCCGACATGTTACCTGGCGCGGGCGGTGTGGCCTGGAGCGCCACCCTGGCCGGCGCAGTACTCGCCTTCTACGCCTTCATCGGCTTCGAGGATATGGTCAATGTGGCGGAGGAAACCCGCAACGCATCACGCATCTTGCCACTCGCCATTATCGTCACTCTTGTCGTCACCACGCTCTTGTACATGACCATCAGCATCGTATCGATATTAACCGTACCGGCGCAGGAACTGGCCGCCCACGAGGCGCCACTGGTACTGGTCTATGAGCGTGGCAGCGGTGGCTCGGGCCAATTTCTCGGCCTGATTGGCATCGTCGCCATTTTGAACGGCGCGCTGGTGCAGGTCATCATGGCTTCTCGGGTGCTCTACGGTTTGAGCGATCAAGGGCTGCTTCCCGCCATTTTGGGGCGCGTGAATCCGCTCACCCGCACACCGCTTGTCGCCACCGCGCTGGTGGTCGGCTTGGTACTGATCCTGGCGCTGTGGTTCCGCTTGGCGGGGCTGGCCGAGGCCACTGCGTCAATTACCCTCGCCATTTTTACCATCGTCAATGCCGCGCTCATCCGCATCCGCTTGCGTGACGGCAAACCGGCACACAGCGTTTATTACCCGCTAATCATTCCGATACTGGGCTTTGTGCTCAGCCTGGCATTTTTGGTCTTCGGTTTGATCGGGTAGGTGGCGTGCGCGGCGATTAAGTCGCCTCTGAGCGGCGCAATTTCCCGGACGGGTGTCAGCCGTCGGACGAGAGTTAAGTATTGCCCTGAGGTCGGTGGCCCTAGTCGACCTGGTTGAAGCGTTCGCTGTCTGGATCCCAAATTTCCAAGGCGCCATCAAAGATGTTGAGATACCAGCCTTGCAGGCTTAATTCGCCGGCGTCCACCGCTTCTCGGATAAATGGAAATGTTGACAGATTGTCGAGGGAGAGGCGCACCGCCTGACGTTCCGCGGCGCTTAACAGGGCATCGCCTTTCAATTCCGGGTTGCTTGTGAGGGCGCGTTCATAAGCACCGCGCAGCAAGTCAGTCCACGCACCGATGAATGTTCCACCGTCATAGACCAATTCTTCGCCACCCTGTTGCTTGCGAATCATGGAGGCGACGCCGCCGCAATGGGCATGACCGATTATGATTATATGCTCGACATGCAGTCCTCTGACCGCAAATTCCAACGCCGCACTGGTGCTGTGGTAGAGCCCATCTTCTTCGTACGGTGGTACTAACGCAGCAACATTGCGCACGGCGAAGATGTCGCCCGGTTTCGTCTGAAGAACGATCGCTGGGTCGACCCTTGAATCCGAACATGCCAACACCGCGAAGCGCGGCTTCTGCCCGTGACGAATCAGGTCGCGATAGAGGCTTGGTGACTTCCCGTAATACAGCTCGCGAAATTTTCTAAAGCCGTTCAGAAGAATATTTATTTCAGTCATGTCACAGTTTCTGGCGCATGGTTAACATCTTCAAATCATCTTCCTAAGAATCGCCCGGGAAATATTTCCAAGATCATATTCTGGCCCCTTGCTTCTGGCGAGTAGGGTTGGCGTAAGCCGCAGTAATGAGCTTCAAAACATCACCATCATTCAGTCGGGCAGCCGGGTTTCCGTGCCCCTTGTAAATATTCATCAATCAATTCGCCGAAGCGCCGGCGCCCGAAGCTTTCCCAATGGCCGCCATGCACAGTCTCTACTTTGTATGCGCTGAGGCGTTCCATGCTGGCAACATAATCCTCCGTCACTGAATGATAGAGCGTGTCGTAGAGCAGCCCGTCATAGATCACGTCTCCCGAAAGAAGCGTCCCTGTTGCGGTTTCCCACAAGGCGATGCATCCCGGCGAATGGCCAGGAAGATGCAGCACTTCGAAGTACCGGTCGCCGAGATCGAGGACATCGCCGTCGGCCACGAGGCGGGTCGGCGGCGCGGCGCGGATGGTGTATGCGTCGGCGTCAAATCCAGCAAACGGCGCCGCGGTAAAAGTTTCTGCTGTGACATAATCCTCGATCACTGTATTGCGCCGGTCGGGAGTGGTTAGAGTATCCGCTTCCGCCGCATGTATGAGCCGGGTGTCGAATTCGTAATGGCCACCGACATGATCAAAATGGCTGTGGCTGGCGACGCAGAGAATTGGCTTTTCCGTCACCAGGGCTACGTGGCACTTTAGGCTGACGACACCCATTCCTGAATCAAACAGCAGATCTCGGTCGCGGCCGCGCACATGCCACATATTGCAGCGGATATCTGGTATGACATGGGGTTCGAAGATCAGTGTAATATCATCATCATAGGAACGTGTTTCGAACCAGCTATCGGCGACGGGCATTTTCATGACGGAAACCTAACATGATTGTGGGAGGACGATAAATTGGCAGGACGAGTGGCCGGAAAAATGGCCTTGGTGAGCGGGGCCGCGACGGGCATCGGTCGATCGATCGCTGAACGGCTGTCGGCCGAAGGCGCGCGTGTCGCGGTAGCTGATGTCGACGAAGAACGCGGTGGCGCCGTTGTCGCCGGGATTCAGGACGCGGGCGGCGACGCGTTGTTTGTCAATCTCGATGTGACCGAAGAGGCTTCCTGGCAGGCCGCCATCGGCGCTATTGAAACCGAATTCGGCCGCCTCGATATTCTCGTCAACAATGCTGGTATAGCCATTATTGAAAGCGTCGACGAAATGTCTTTCGCTGATTGGCGCGCCGTGATGGCGGTTAATATCGACGGTGTCTTTCTCGGCACCAAGCACGCCGTGGCGGCAATGCGCCGCACTGGCGGCGGCTCGATCGTTAACATTTCCTCGATTCTCGGCCTGACCGGGCAGGAGAAGCTTTCCGCCTATTGCGCGTCGAAGGGCGCGGTGCGGTTGTTTACCAAAGCTGTGGCGCTCGAATGCGGACGCAACGGCAGCGGCATCCGCGTCAATTCCATTCACCCCGGCTATATTCGTACGGCGATGGTCGAGGATACGTGCCGGCGCGATTATGGCGATATTTCGACCGGTCTTGCGGAGCTTGGAAAATTGCACCCCATAGGGCGCATCGGCGAGCCCGAGGAAATTGCCGCCGGCGTGCTTTACCTGGCTTCCGACGAGAGCAGTTTCGTCACCGGTAGCGAGCTTGCCATCGACGGCGGCTATACCGCAGCGTAGGAGTAATAGATATGGTCAAGCTAGCAGCCTATGCCGAGTTCAAGGCGATGCTGGGTCGCGCGGCGGAGATCGAGGACGAACTTCTGCCAAACGAGTTGGAAATGCTGCACAGCCTCAACACCAAATATTCTGAAGCGCTAAATCTCGATCCTTTTGACGTCACCGCTATCGAAGTCATCCTGCGTAATGTCGGGGTCCGTAAGGGCTTTAGATTCGATGTAAAAAAAGATACGGCCCGGGTTATCGATCTACCGCGCGTCAAAGAGTAAAGCGCCGTCGCCGGCCGGCTACGCATTGCATTTCCTATTTCGGACTTTCAGTCCCGCGCTGTTTTTCCGGTGGCGCTGCGTCGGGTAGGGCATAGAATTTTTTTGCCGCGCGGATTTCCTCTATTTCCTCGAGAACGCGTTCCGCCAATTCCTGCAAATGCATGCCGACATCCGTGCCTTAGCACCATGCGTCGCGCATGACGCTGACACCGTGCGGATGGCATAGAACGTAGGCGTTCCTGATGGAGGTTTTGCAACCCGATCCGGTTCTGCATTCTTGACAGGGCGTTCCGTTCTGATAGAACAAAAAGAGAACACAAGTGAATAAGTAAAACTCTGTGCCCACCGGCTTCGTCCGGCCAAGAAAAGGCTGTCTTTTATGCTTCGCGCCGTTCCCTCCAGCGCCGTTTCCGGGTCTGCTGCGCCGCAAGCTTCCGTCAGGGTGGCGGAATTGCGCCGTCGCATTGATGCCCTGGAGCGGGCGGGTTGCGAGCAGGTAGCGGGACAGCGCGCCGGTTTGGGCGCGCTGCCGTTCGGCGCGCCGGAGATCGACGATGCTTTGCCCTGGCGCGGCTTGGCGCCGGGTGCGCTGCATGAAATTTCGGGCCCGCCACGCGATGCTGCGGCGCTCGGCTTTGTCAGCGCCTTATTGGCCCGTCTTGCCGCTCGCGCGCCGGGCGTGGTGCTGTGGTGCCGGCGCCGCGGCGCATCATATGAGAGCGGCGATATTTATGCGCCGGGTCTTGCGGCGTTCGGCCTCGATCCGTCGCGCCTGATTTTGCTCGGCGCGAAGCAAGGCCGAGACGTGCTCTGGGCCATGCGCGAGGGGCTTTCTTGCCCGCGCCTTTTGGCTGTGGTGGGTGA
Source organism: Pseudomonadota bacterium (assembly GCA_027624955.1). Classification (NCBI taxonomy): domain Bacteria; kingdom Pseudomonadati; phylum Pseudomonadota; species Pseudomonadota bacterium. The sequence goes on along the minus strand of JAQBTG010000029.1, from coordinate 21,177 downwards.
GGTAGAAGATGCGGCGGTCGGGCTAACCGCCAGCCGGCGCCTGCAACTCGCGGCGGAGAAAAGCGGTGTCGGGTGTTTTCTGTTGCGCCGAGTCCCGCCGGAAGGCGGGCAACTTAGTAACGCCCCGCCGGAGGGCGGGCACTCTAATACCACGCCAGGGAATGCCGAGGAGCCGAGCGCGGCACTTTCCCGGTGGCACGTGCGCGCGGCGCCGAGCGGCCCGGTTCCGGGCCTGGAGACGGTACCGGCAGCGCAGCGTTGGCTTGGTCCGGGACGGTTGCGTTGGCATGCCGAGTTACGCCGCTGCCGCGCTGCCGCATCCCGGGAATGGCTTGTGGAATGGCATCATGAGACGGGTAATTTTACTGTGGCTGCCCCGCTTTGCGACCGATCGGTTGAGCAGGCGGCAACCAGCCTGGCGATCTGAGCCGCTGGTCACGGTTTGTGACGGCGGTCTTGGGGGCGGCAGTTTTGGCGCCGCGCGCGGCCCGCTGGGTGCGCGCGATGGCGGCGGCTCGGTCATGCGTGTGGCGGCGGCGAACCGGGCGGCGGAAGCGGCGGCGGGCATCGTTCCGGGCTTGCCCCTGACTGACGCCCGGGCGCGCCTGCCGGATTTGCGCGCCGTGCCGGCCGAGGGCGGCGCGGATATGGAAGCGCTCGCGGCGCTGGGTGATTGGTGCGGCCGCTGGACACCGTGGGTGGCATTGGATGCGGCCGGCCCGGATGCCGTGCTCGGTGCCAGTCACGGTTTGTGGCTCGACATCACCGGCTGCGCCCATCTGTTCGGCGGCGAGGTAGCCTTGTTGAACGATGTGGCGCGCCGTCTGGCGCGTTTCGGCTTCGCCGCGCGCGCGGCGTTGGCTGATACCCCCGGCGCGGCCTGGGCCATCGCGCACCATGGCGCCATGCGCCATGTCGGTGCGCGTCACTCAGATATGCACCATGGCGCCATGCGCCATGTCGGTGCGCGTCAATCAAATACGCACCATGGCGCCATGCGCCACATCAGTGCGCGCCAAAAAGATGAGCGCCTTGGAGAGGCGAAGCAGGAGGAGCTTGCAAAGCATATGTGTGTGGTTGCGCCGGGTAGAACGCGTGCCGCTCTGGCCAAGTTGCCGCTCAAAAGCCTCAGGCTTGCCCAGGCTGAAGTGGAGGGTCTGGAGCGTCTCGGCTTCCGCGCTATTGGTGACCTGTACGGCATTCCGCGCGGTGCCCTGGCGCGGCGCTCCGGTGAGGGCGTGATGCACCGGTTGGATCAGGCGTTGGGGCGCGAGGACGAGCCGCTGTCGCCACGCCGCCCGGTCGTGCCGCACCGCGTACGGCAGGATTTCGCCGAGCCGATCTCCAGCCGCGAGGCCATCGCCGCCACAGTGCGCCGCCTGCTGGATGAATTGGCGGATGTATTGGAAGCGGACGCGTTGGGCGCGCGGCGGCTGGAGCTCGCCCTCTATCGCGGCGACGGCAAGGTGGAGCGCATCGAGGTCGCTACCAGCGCCCCGGTGCGCGAGCCGTCTCATCTGATACGTCTGCTGGCCGAGCCGCTGGATGCGCTGGATGCCGGCTTTGGTTTTGACAGCATGGCCCTTGCGGCAAGCCTGTGCCAAGCGCTTGCCCCGGCTCAGCTCGCGCTCGACCCGCAATTTCCCGCCACGCCTTCTCCCGCCACGCCTTCTCCCGTGACTGGCGCCGAAGCGCAGAGTCTCTTCGCGCAGGAAGACGGCGATAACGAAGTGGCACGCCTGATCGACCGCCTGGGCGGGCGGTTAGGGCTGGACAATGTACGCCGCCTGGCGCTTTTCCCTAGCCATATGCCTGAGCGCGCGGTGGTGTCCGGCGTCGCGGCGGCGCCCACGCTGGAGCAGCGGGCCAAACCGTCCACATCGCATGAGCTGCTCGCGCAAGCGTCGCATTGGCCGGCCGGCCGGCAGCGTCCGCTCTGTCTCCTGCCGCGGCCCGAGGCGGTTGAGGCGGTGGCCATGCTGCCCGACGCGCCGCCGGTGATATTCCGCTGGCGGCGCATGGTTCACCATGTGGTCAAGGCCGAGGGGCCGGAGCGTATCGCCTCCGAATGGTGGCACGCGGAAGGCGCTGCGCCACTCGGCGGCGAGGCGGATTCAATTCGCGATTATTACCGCGTCGAGGATGACCAGGGGCGGCGCTTCTGGCTCTACCGCGACGCTCCCTACCGCGCCGGTATGGCTCCTGGCTGGTGGCTGCATGGCCTGTTCGGGTGACGCGTATGAGTGCTTATGCCGAATTGCAGGTGACGAGTAATTACAGTTTTTTACGTGGCGCTTCGCACCCTTCGGAGCTTGTCGCTCGAGCGGCGGAACTCGGCCATACGGCCATCGCGCTGACCGACCGCAACACGCTGGCCGGCGTGGTGCGCGCGCATGTGGCTGCGCGCGAGATCGCCACCACGCGGGAAAAGGATGCTGTGCGGGAGAATGGCGTCCGCCTCATTCCGGGTGCGCGCCTCGACCTCACGGCGGAGCTGACGATGGAGGACGAGCATTCAGGGGCGAGTTTCCTCTGCCTCCCCACCGACCGCGCCGCTTATGGCCGTCTTTCCGGCCTTCTTACTCTCGGCAAGCGGCGCGCTCCGAAAGGCCAATGCTGGATCACTCAGGAGGATGTCTTACACCATGCGCGCGGGCAAATTTTGATCGCTCTGCCGCCGCCTGTGGCGAACGAGGCGGCGCATATGACGGGGGCTGATGAAGCTCAGGCGGAAGCGGCCTTTGCTGCCATGCTTGAAGAATTTGCCGCCGCCGCCGGTGCAGCATCTGCCACCTGTTATCTTGCCGCGCACCATCTCTACCGGGGCGATGATGCGCGCCGTCTGCTGCGTCTTGAGGCCATTGCCGGGCGCTGCGGTACGCCGCTCGTCGCCACCAACGATGTCTATGCGCATACGCCTTCCCGCCGCGCGCTGCAGGATGTGCTCACCTGCATCCGGGCGCATTGCAGCATCGACAATGCGGGCTGGCGCCTGCACGCCAATGCCGAGCGCCATCTGAAAGGCGGTGCCGAGATGGCGCGTCTATTTTCGCGCCATACACACGCCATCGCACGCAGTGTAGAGATCGCCGACGCCTGTCGCTTTAATCTGGACGAACTGCGCTATGAATATCCGGCCGAGCCGGTGCCCGACGGGCGCACGGCGCAGGAGGAATTGGCACATCTCTCATGGCTTGGCGCCGCGGCGCGTTGGCCGGATGGCGTGCCGGCCAAGGTGCGGGCGCAGATCACCCATGAACTGACGTTGATCGGCTCGCTCGGCTACGCACCCTATTTTCTTACCGTTCACGATATCGTCCGTTTCGCGCGCGCGCGCGGCATTCTCTGCCAGGGACGCGGTTCGGCGGCCAATTCCGCGGTGTGTTATTGCCTTAACATCACGGCGGTCGATCCCAACCGCATGGATTTGCTGTTCGAGCGCTTCGTCAGCGCCGCGCGTGATGAGCCGCCAGATATCGATGTCGATTTCGAGCATGAACGGCGCGAAGAGGTGATTCAATATATCTACAAAAAATATGGCCGCGCGCGCGCCGGCATCGCGGCGACGGTGATTAGTTATCGCGGGCGCAGCGCCATACGTGAAGTCGGTAAGGCGCTCGGCCTTTCGGGTGATGTTGTAGGCGCGCTCTCCAGCGCGCTGTGGCGTTGGGGGCGGGCCAGCAACACAAAGGACGACAATACGGAAGCCCAGGTGCGCGAGGCTGGCCTCGACCCGGCGGACCATCGCCTTGCTCTCGCCTTGCATCTGACCCGCGAGCTGATCGGCTTCCCGCGCCATTTATCGCAGCATGTCGGCGGCTTCGTCATCACCCGTGGACCGCTGTCGGAAATCGTACCGGTGATGAATGCGGCCATGGCGGAGCGCACCAATATCGAATGGGATAAAGACGATCTCGATGCGCTCGGCATTCTCAAAATAGATGTGCTCGGCCTTGGTATGTTGAGCTGCATCCGCAAGGGCCTCGATCTGCTGGCGCGGGAACATGATCTTGCGCTCGACCTTGCCGAGGTGCCGGCCGAGGATCCAGCGGTCTACGACATGCTGTGCAAGGCCGATACCGTCGGCGTTTTTCAGGTTGAGAGCCGGGCTCAGATGTCCATGCTGCCGCGCCTCAAGCCACGCGTCTTTTACGACCTCGTCATTGAGGTCGCCATCGTGCGCCCAGGACCGATCCAGGGTGACATGGTGCATCCTTATTTGCGCCGCAGAAGCGGTGAGGAACAGGCGATCTTTCCTTCGATCGAGCTGGAGCAGGTCCTCGGCAAGACGCTCGGCGTGCCGCTCTTTCAAGAACAGGCCATGAAGATCGCCATTGTCGCTGCCGGCTTTACGCCGGAGGAGGCGGACAAGCTGCGCCGCGCCATGGCGACCTTCCGCCGCACCGGCTTGGTGCATACCTTCCGCGACAAGATGATCAACGGCATGGTGGCGCGAGGCTATGAAGAAGAATTTTCCAAGCGTTGCTTCAGCCAAATTGAGGGCTTCGGAGATTATGGCTTCCCAGAATCGCACGCCGCCTCCTTCGCTCTCCTGGTCTATGTCTCGGCTTGGTTGAAATGCCATTATCCGGCGGTCTTCGCCGCCCCCATCCTCAATAGCCAGCCGATGGGCTTCTACGCCCCGGCACAATTGGTGCGTGACGCGCGCGCGCATGGCGTCGAGGTGCGGGATGTCGATGTCAATGCAAGCACATGGGATTGCACTCTGGAGCCGGCATCCAAGAGCCACAAGGGCCGCGCCCTGCGCCTCGGCTTTCGCGAGATCAAGGGCTTTCCCGAGACGGCCGCAGCCTGCATCGTTGCAGCGCGCGACGGTGGCTACCGAAGTATCGCTGAATTGCGCCGCCGCGCGGGCCTCTCCAAAGCGGTTCTAGAAAGGCTCGCTCGCGCTGACGCTTACCGCTCCATGGGCCTTTCGCGGCGCCAGGCCGCTTGGGACATTCGCGCCCTTGACGATACGCCGCTGCCGCTCTTTGCCGCGCTGGACGAAGATGGCGAGAGCGTGCATCCGGAAAGGCGCGAATCCATCATCCGGTTGCCAGCCATGAGCATGGGCGAACAGGTGGTGGAGGATTACGCCACGCTGCGCATGTCGCTACGCTGCCATCCCTTGCACTTATTGCGCCCGGAATTGGAAGCGCGTGGCGTCGCGCCGTGCACCCGGCTTGCCAGCCTGAAGCCCGAGCGCCAGGTCACGGTTGCCGGGCTGGTGCTATCGCGTCAGCGCCCGGGCACCGCTAAGGGTGTGATCTTCATGACTCTGGAAGACGAGACCGGCATCGCTAATTTGATCATCTGGGCAGATGTTTTTGAGCGCTTCCGTCGCACAGCAGTGGGTGCGCGGCTGCTGATTTGCACGGGCCGTCTACAGCGCGAAGGGCTGGTCATTCACATCATCGCCAGACATTTGGAGGATTATTCCCAGCATCTCGATGGATTAGTGGATTTGGGCCGGGAGACTGAGCCGCCGGGCCCCACCGCGAAGGTCACCATCGCGTCCCGCAATTTCCATTGAGTGGCGTCGCGCCGAGAAATTGGCCCAAGCTTCGTGCGCGGCGTGACGCAATGCTCCATGCAATGCTTGCAGCCATGTTCGGCATTGTGCAGACAAACCGCGAACAGTTCGCGTCAAGAAAAAGCCCTCCCTCCAATGCGGAGGAAGGGCTGTTAACGCCAACTACATGAAGGCGTGCATCAATAGAGCAGTCTTACTTTATTCAGCTGCCGCCGGTGCCGAGATTTGGCGACGCGCCGCGAGGACATCGGCGTCAGGTGCCTTATGGAAGCTGCCGTCTTTCATGATCGCGATTAGATTATCGCGATCTTGCAAGATCGAAACATCTTGGGTCGGATCGCCGTTGACCAACAGTAGGTCGGCTAAAAACCCTTCCTTGATCTGGCCCAAATTCATTCCCATCAATTCGCCGCCCCATTTAGTCGCGGCAGTCAGGGCCTCGGCAGGCGAATAACCGAACAGATTGACGAAATGCTCCAGATCGCGCGCGTTGGCGCCGATTGGCGTCCAGGCAAAGCCGTAATCGCCGCCCGGCAAGGCACGAATGCCACGTTTACGCACTTCTTGATAAACCCGCGCCGTATTCTCCATCTTACGATAGAGGTTCATCGACTCGGCCACTTCCTTGGTAATGCCCCAGTCGCTTGCTTCATAGGCGGTGGCGTAGATCGCGCCAGCCGCTGGGGCGAGGAAGATGTCTTTTTTCTTCGCTTCCAGCAGGTCGATGGTCTTATTGGTCGCGAAGTCGGCATGATAAATGACGTTGATGCCGTGCTTGAGCGCCATGCGCACGGCCCGATCAGCGCGCGCGTGGCAGGCGATATCAACACCGGCTTCACGCCCAACCTCAACCGCTGCGGCCACTTCCGCGTCATTATAGGTCAATTTCTCGGACTGTCCCTGATGGGCGAATTCGTCGCCCGAAATATTGATTTTGAGGACATCGACGCCCTCGCGTACGCAGACGCGGCAAGCGCGCCGCACTTCATCCGCGCCGTCGGCGATATATCCGACGGATTCGTGATACATGTGAAACTGCCGCTCGTCACCAAGGCCGCCGGTCGATGTGATCTCGGGCGAGGCCGCCTTAATGCGCGGGCCAGGAAAACGTCCGGCATTGATGACATTCCGTAAAACAGGCTCAAGACGAAGCTTGGACGAGCCCACGCCGGCGGCGGAAAACAGGCTGGTGAAACCATGCTCCAGCATGAGCCGCGCATTCTCGAGGGCGATCACCATATGCTCTTCCACCGGCACACGGCCGATATCCGACAGAGAGCTGGAGTTGGTGTAGCAAACATGCGAATGCGATTCCACCAGGCCCGGCATAAGAGTGGCACCGGCGGCGTCTATGACTTCGGCACCATTGGCCTTAATTTTGCGGGGTCCCTTAGCAACTTCTTTGACCAAATTTCCCTGCAACAGTACTTCGCCGGCATAGCTGCGCTTGCTGTTGCCGTCAAAAATTTTCACATTGGTGAATAATGTCTGACCCATTGTTTCTCTCCTGTTGAACTACCCAATTTCACGCCCGCCCGGACGGGCGCCGAGGTCTCCGAATTTAGACACAGAATAGGTCCTTTTTCCCGCTAATGCACGAAGCTTCGAGCTCTAATCCGCTAGCCGGTGTTAAAGTGCGGGATCACGTCCTAAAAGCGGGAGAAAATACCGATGGCCATCGTTCTTCAAACCGATTTTGCCTGGCCTGATGTGGAGATCGAGCGCGCCGTGATTGAGGGCGCCGGCCATGTCCTGGTAGCCGGCCCTTCGGAAGCCCTGCCGCCCGATCGCGTCGAGGCGTTAGTGGCGGAGCATGATCCCGAAGCGATAATGACGTGCTGGGCGGAGGTTTCAGCGGCCACCATCGCATCGCCCACCAAACTTGCCATCGTACAGCGCATCGGTGTTGGGCTCGACAATATTGCGGTCGCGGCGGCAACGGAGAGAGCAGCCTGGGTCGCAAATGTGCCTGACTATTGCGTCGAGGAAGTTTCAGACCATGCCGTAGCCTTGATCATGGGGTGGCTCAGGGGCGTGGTACCGTTGGACCGGGAAATAAAGGCAGGGCGCTGGAATCCGGCCGCTGCGCAGTTGCGCCGTGCCGCCAATTTGACGGCGGGCATCTTGGGTTATGGCCGCATTGGACAGGCGAGCGCACGCAAATTGACAGGAATTGGCCTGACGGTTCTCGCCACTGATATCGCGCCGCCGCCGAATATCAAAAATGCGCGATTGGTGGATGTGGACGAACTGTTGGCACAGTCTGATGTCATCCTGGTGCATTTGCCGTTAACGCCCGATACCGAGCATTTGGTAAATGCAGCTTTTCTCGCCCGCATGCGCCCAGGTTCGTTGTTGGTGAACGTGAGCAGGGGGCCCGTAGTCGATTCCGCCGCGCTGATCGAAGCGCTGGATCACGGGCCGCTTGCCGCCGCGGCGTTAGACGTCGTGGAAGGCGAACCCGATCCGCCAGCCGAGTTGGTCGCGCGCGCCGATGTTGTGGCGACGCCCCATGTGGCGTTTTCGTCCGACGCGTCTCTAGCTGAGCTGCGCCGCCGCGCCGCCGAGGAAGTGGTTCGCGTTCTGGCCGGTGAGCCGCCTGAGAACCCCTGCAACGCACCGTTGCGCTCCGGCTAGAGTGCGTCTTGCTGTGTGCCTTGCGGATCATGCCGTCGAAGCATCAGAAAGCGGACACAACGGCCGATTTCCGTTCCATCATTGACATCGATATGAAACCAGGTTGTTAGCGTGGCTTTCGCACCGGTTCTGCCGATTGTGGTAGTCTTGCGTGCAATAGGGTGTAGCGCCGGTGGAGATAGCCTGCATGCCGCGATGATTCAGAATGTATCATGCCGGTCGCAGGAGAAGCGCTGGCGCTTCGCGAAAATTGAAAGGCAATTGGCGTGAGCCCAGAGCCAACCGGCAACTTGTCAAATGTGCGACTGCTGCACAATTTGAGCGAAGAGGCGATTGCGGCGCTTGAGAAGCGCGGCAGATGGCGGCGCTTTGCCAGCGGCCAACAAATTCTTGACCGCGACAGCACGTCGCGGGAAGTTTTTCTCGTCGTTGAAGGCCGTGTTGAAGTTATCAATTTTGCCATGTCCGGACAGGAAGTCGCCTTCGGACATGTCTCGCAGGGCGGCTATTTCGGCGAGATGTCGGCGATAGACGGTATGCACCGTTCGGCCAATATCGTCGCCGTCGAAGACAGCCTGGTTTTGGTCGTGCCGCCTGATTTGTTCTTGGATATTCTAATTCGCAACCCCTCTGCGGCGATGCAGGTATTGCGCCGCATGTCGCACATTGTCCGTACTGTTGACGATCGCATCATGGATTTGAGTACGCTCCGTGCTGTGCAGCGGGTCTATGTGGAATTGCTGCGCCTGTCCGAGGAAGACGAGAAAACCGGGCGATGTCTAGTTCGCCCAATGCCGGTACAGCGCGATTTAGCACGCCGTGCCGGCACCACCCGAGAGACAGTGTCGCGCGTGATCGGTGACCTGAAACTGGAAAATATCGCCGAACGCAAAGGGCATACGCTTCATATCTATGACAAAGATCGTCTGTCAGAGATGACAGACGCGCTGTCGACCGGCGACGAGGAAACTTTGCGCTAGTGCGAATCTAGATTCCTGTTCCCCAATGCCGCGAGGTTTTAGCAAGGCACGCACAAGGCACGCAAAGGGACTTAGGTACCCTCGCTGAAAAATGCCAAAAGTTCACGCGCCACCGTTTCGGGCTGTTCTTCCGGTAGCCAATGACCGCACTCGGCGATTTCACCGCCGCGCACGTCGCTTGCCAGCTCGCGCATATTTTCGAGCACTTGCAGGCCGCGGCCCTTGCCGCCGCTGCCGCCAAGCGCCAGAACCGGCATGGCAAGCGGTGTTTTTTTGTTTTCGTTGTTGTGCGCAAGGTCGGTTGGTGTGGCGCGGTAAAATTCGAAGCCGGCGCGCAATACGCCGGGCTGCGAATAGGCGCGAACATATTCGTCGATATCCTGCGGCGTGATCGCAGCAGGATTGTAGGCGAGATTGCTGTAAAACCACGAGAGATACATCCGCTCGCGTCCTGCCACCAACGCCTCGGGAAGGTCTTGAACCCAATGAAATCCGTGATGCCAACGCTTGCCGCCCCAGGTTAACGCGTCGGCGCTACCAAACGGCACCACCACATCGAGTATGGCAAGGCGCGTCACCGCTTCGCCATGGGCGTGCGCTAGAGCATAAGCCACCGGCCCGCCCCAATCATGGCCAGCTAAAAAGAAACTTTGATGGCCGAGGGTCTCATGCATGAGCCGCCAAATATCGTTGGCGACGTTGCGCTTATCATAGCCGCCCACGGGGCAAGATGAATCGCCAAGCCCGCGCATGTCGGGCGCGACGACGGTAAAATGCTCGGCTAGCGCAGGCATAACCCGGCGCCACTCCCACCAGGTCTGCGGCCAGCCATGAAGAAGGCAAATCGCCTGAGGGCCATTCCCAGCCGTTACATAATGTAGCCGGACATCGCCGATCTCCGCGGTGTGATGTGTGAACATGAAATACCCCCGGGCTGCCTAGCAGCCCCAATGACGCGCCGCGAATTTTTCGCGGCGCGCAGTTTTCAAAATTTTCCGGATCGCCGGCGCCGTGCCTTTTTCATTCGCCATATTACTGTATGTGCGGAGCCAATGATGCCCGAAAAGATCACCGCAACTCAACCGCGACCTGACACTGTTGAACCCGGCACGCCGGACCGGGAGGAATTTTACCGTGCGCAAGATGTGATGAGATGATAATTAGTAAGTGCATTTTCGAGCTTGGGAAACTAACGACATGGCGGACATCGCCGAACTTGGCAACCGTATCGAGCTGGTGTCGATGGACAAACATTTCCATGACATCACGCTAGGGCTGTACGAGCAACCAGCGGCGGACGGGGTGCCGGAATATCTGGTGCACAGCTACGCCCGCAAGGATGGAACGGCGGAGCGTATTCAATTCGTCATGCGGGCCATGGAAGTGTTGGGTGGCGTCACGTCGACGCCCGGAGGACGCCTGCGTTTCGCGTGCGGAGATCCTCACCGCGTGGCTTGCAAGCGGCTCTTCATCGAAGCCAGCAAACTTCCCGGCGAGGCTCTGCCTGAACTGCGACCGCTGGCGGTTTACGATAAGAAAGCGGCATGCGAAATGACTGTGCAATCCCTCGGCGGCGGTGTCTATCGCGTCTCGGCTGAGAGCGGCGCCGATAATATCCGGCGGCGCGTGCTGGCGATTGTTGGAGGCTTGTGCAAGTTGGGAGAAATGGCTGAGTCTAGTGCTGACGATGAAGCTAGCTTTGGCTGTGGCGTGGCCCATGATGCGCTGGTCGGTATGTTGCTTGTTCGCGCGCCCAACGTTCGCGCTGTGCTGCGCGAAGAAGATGCTGCGGCAGCTGTGGGCATTCTTGCGGCGCCCAGCGCGCATACAGTTTAGCGAGGAAATCATGGTAAATCAGTCCGCGCCTGTTAAGGAGATGACCAGCCGTCAACGCGTGCTGGCGGCGCTCCGCCGTGAGCCGGTCGACCGGACCCCGGTGTGCAATCCCACTTCCGTTGCGACGGTGGAATTAATGGATTTAGTGGACGCGCCTTTTCCGCACGCCAATCGCGACCCTGCGGCCATGGCGCGCCTCGCGGCGACAAGTTACACCGAGCTCGGCTTTGACAGCGTCATGCCGGTATTCTCAATTGTACAGGAATCCTCCGCACTAGGCTGCTCCATGCAATGGGAGCAAAAAGACAATTGGCCGACCGTGCGCATGAATGAGCCAATCTGGAAAGACCTCGATGATATCCGCATTCCCAATGATTTTCTGACTCACCCAGACATGGTGTGCGTGCTTGATGCCATCCGTCTCCTCCGCAAGGATTTGGGCGATGATGTGGCAATCATCGGCAAGACCATGGGGCCGTGGACTCTGGGATATCACTGTTTTGGCGTCGAGCCGTTCTTGTTGATGTCGCTCGACGATCCGGGCCGGACGATGGAGTGCCTGGAGCGCATGAAAGAAGCGACCGTGCAGTTCGGTTTGGCGCAAATCGAAGCCGGTGCCGATGCGTTAACCGTGCCTGACCATGCCACCGGTGATCTGGTGAGTGGCGAATATTACAAACGCTTTCTTATGGACATGCACGCCGAGTTCGTCGAAACGATACCGGTGCCGCTGATCCTTCATATCTGCGGCCGAACTGTGGACCGCATGGATTATATCGCCCGCACCGGCATGGCGGCTTTTCACTTCGATTCAAAAAATGAACCTGCCGAGTCTATGGAGATCGTCGGCGACCGCATTTCCCTGGTCGGCAACATCAACAATCCCGAAACCCTATTCTCCAAAAATCCGGAGGATGTTCGTAAGGAAGTCATCGCCAACCTCGAAGCTGGTGTGCAACTGATTGGGCCGGAATGTGCTATCCCGCTGCAGACGCGCATCGAAAATCTGATGGAAATTCCAAAGACCGTTCGTCAGTGGCATGATGAACGTGCTCACGTGCATTAAGTCGGGCGAGCTCCCCTAAAAACTTAATTCGAACGGACAGGAAGACGATGGCAGAGCTTTCCGATATCGAAAATGAATTCATCCGCCAGGAGATCGAGGAGTATCTCGAACGGCCGGAGGAGATTGAGCGCAATATCGAATTGTTTGCCCGTGTTCGGCCGGCCATGCAAGCCATCGCCGCAGCGCTGATTGAGGGGGAAGACGGTGAAGTCGACCGTCTCACTCAGCAGGCGCTCGAAGACGGTGTTGAGGCGTTGGAGGTCATGGATGATGGCCTGATCGCCGGCATGGGAATCGTCGGTATCAAATTTCGCGAAGCCATGATTTTTGTACCGGAGGTTTTGGCCTGCGCGCGCGCCATGAAGGCCGGCATGAAGTATATCGAGCCCATCCTTTCTGAATCCGGTGTGAAACCGATCGCTAAAGTACTTATGGGTACGGTCAAAGGAGATTTACATGATATCGGAAAAAATCTCTGTATCATGATGTTGCGCGGTTCGGGCTTCGAAGTTGTGGATTTGGGCGTAGATACTTCCGAGGATGAATTTATCGACGCCATTGAAGAGCATAAAGCTACCATTCTCGGGATGTCGGCCTTGTTGACGACCACCATGCCCAACATGGGCAAGACAATCGAAGCGCTGATCGATGCGGATGTGCGTGACGATGTGTGGGTCATGGTGGGCGGCGCGCCCGTCACCCAAGAATTCGCGGACGATATGGGCGCCGACGGTTACGGCAAGGATGCGCTTTCCTGCGTCAGCCTGGCAAAGAAATTGGCCGCGCAAGCACTCTAGAGAGACGCAGGGCCACATGTCTAAGATTGATCCCAAAGAAATTCAAAAGCGCATGGCGCGGATATCAGAAATGTTTTCGGAGATGGTATCGCACGCGGAAACCGTTTCGCAGACCCGCTGTCCCTACCGTGATCGCCATGACCTCTGTACAGCGGAGTTTCGCTGCCGCAACCAAAAACCACCGGCGGCTGAGGGCGAACGGCACCCATGCGGTCATGACGGAGTTTTCGATTATCGTAGTGCCTGGGAATCCCAACCCTTGGCGCACGGAAGAGCGAAGAAGAAAGTCAGAGAAATTCGTGAGGGCGCGGCCCAGCGGAGAAGTGAGTCCCGGCGAAAGAAGGCGGATTGAGCACCGTCACCCACGATCGCGCTGTGCGCAAAATCGTCACCGGCAAGACGATATTCGAATATGCGGATGAGCTTTCCGTCGAAGTGCCAACCTCCTGCCAGCGCAATGGCCGCTGCCACGAATGCGTAGTCGAAATCCGCCGCGGCATGGCGGCACTCTCAAGTCCGAGTGAAGCAGAATCCTTCCTGCGGGGCGATTTTCGCCTTGCCTGTCAGGCCACAGTGATCTCGGACGAGTGCGATATCGAGTTCGCCGCGCTGCGCCGCCGCCCTCGCATTCTTACTTCCAATCCGCCCAAGAGCGGGTTGGTTCTTGATACCCCCGTGCGGGTCGATAGTGGCAAGGTATATTACGACGACGAAGAACTGGGCACCGATCGCGGCCATCAATTTGGCCTCGCGATTGACCTCGGTACTACAACGGTTGCCATGGAACTGGTCGATTTACGGACTGGGGAAGGGGTGCGCAGCTGCAGCTTTGAGAATCCGCAGCGCTTTGGCGGCAGCGATGTGATGAACCGCATTTCCTATGACGGTGCCGCCGGAAATGGCGAACTGCAACAATCCGTCGTCGCCGCAATTAATCGCGAAATCATGGATTTCTGCAGCGCACTCAAATTCTCGCGTCACGAGATTTACGAGGTCGTCGTTGCTGCCAACACGACAATGCGCGATATTTTGTTTAAACTCGATGTCCAATCGATTGGACAAAGACCTTATAAATCTCTTGTCGAGCATGAGTTTTCGGCCGGCAGGAGATCCGGCACGGCGTTGACAGAGCGTGCGCGCAAGCTTGGCTTGTTGGCCAATCCGCGCGCGCCTGTATACGGCATGCCGCTTGTGTCTTGCCATGTCGGCGGTGATCTCGCTGCGGGTCTCGCGGCGCTGGATATCACCGCCGAGGGCGCTGAATCCATCATGCTTGTGGATATGGGCACCAACACGGAAGTATTCGTCCGCCACCGCGGCCGCATGATGGTGGCATCATGCCCTGCCGGTCCGGCTTTTGAGGGCGGGCTGGTGAAATACGGCATGCCGGCTTATGACGGCGCTATCGAAAAATTTCGCATAGATGCGAATGGCGGCGGAATGAACTACGAAACCATCGGTGACATTGCGCCGGTCGGTCTCTGTGGTTCCGGCTTGATAGATCTTTTGGCGGAGCTTCGGCGCCATGACATGCTAACTGCCAAGGGTGTTTTCACTGCCGATAAACGGCAATTCGAGCTTGTGCTATTTCCGGAATACGGCATCAGCTTTTCGAAGGAAGACGCAAGCAATTTGGGCCAAGCCAAGGCGGCGAATTACTGCGGCCAATTGATTGTTTTGCGAACGCTCGGTATCAATCCGGAGGACATAGACAAGCTTTATCTCGCCGGCGGTTTTGCTCACCATGTCGACGTTGCCAGCGCCGTTGAGATTGGATTGTTGGCGCCGGTTTCCGAAACGCGGGTTGTACGTGCCGGCAATACATCTCTCAGCGGGGCGCGTGACGTTCTTGTATCGCGCAAGAAAAGGCAGGCACTCGAACAACTGGTTCTACAAATCGAGCATGTCGAACTAGAAACAAGCGACGATTTCTTTGAGCTTTTTGTCGATGGCTGCCAGTTTAAGCCGATGCCGAAGCGGCTGAACCAATAACAATAGGGAAAACAGCGTGGATTCTATCCAAAACAATCCCGGAAATTATATAGCCGTTGGCGAGAATATCCACACCACGCGGGTATTGCTGCGCAAGGGCAAACGAATTGCCATGGAGGACGGTCAGGTAGCCATTCTTTATGAGGCCGCGGATGGTACGTCTCGGCAATTATCTATTCCCGATTCAGTCAAAAGCACTCAGGATTATGACGAGGGCCGGGTTAAGCATGTGAAAATCGCTCTCGCCGCCGCGATGTCGGACAAGGGTGAGGAAGCGGAGAGCGGCCTCGCCTATTTGCGCGCATTGGCGCATCACCAGGAGCAGGCCGGCGCTGCATTCCTTGACATCAACGTCGATGAATATTCGCTCAAACCGAACGAACAGAAGGCCGCAATGCAATGGCTCGTCGGCACTGTGCAGACAATGAGCAATCTGCCTTTGTCTATTGATTCATCAAACGCAGATACAATTCGGGTTGGCTTAGAGGCGTGTCAAAATATTGGTGGTCGCCCCATGCTCAATTCCGCCTCCCTGGAGCGACTTGAGGCGCTTGATTTAGCCGTCACCCATAATGCCCAAGTTGTCGTCACAGCAGCCGGCGAGAGAGGCATGCCCTCGAACACTGCGGAGCGCGTCGCCAATGCGTCTCGCATGGTTGACGCAGCGCTGGACAAGGGCATCGCACGTGGTGACATTCATATCGACCCACTAGTCTTTCCGATTTCTGTTGATAAGGAGTTCGGCCTGCATTGTCTCGATGCCATTCGTGAACTGCGGGCCAAATATGGTCCTGAAATTCATATTACAGGCGGCATGAGCAATGTGTCGTTCGGCATTCCGGGTCGCAAGGTGGTCAATGATACGTTCGTAATTTTGGCAGTGGCCGCCGGCGCCGATGGCGGCATCATCGACCCTGTACTTTCCTCGCCGAACGAAATCTTCGCCATGGATCGGGAATCGCTGGGTTATCGCCTGGCCGAAGACATGCTGCTCGGCAAGGACGAACATTGTAAAAAATACATTCGCGCCTGGCGGAAAGGCGAAATGAAAGCGGGAGCAGCAAGTTGAGCAAGAAAATTATCTACCGCGATTACAGCCAGGAGGAATTGGACGCACAATATAACAATCGGGTGCGGTATCCAGAGTTCGCCGGCTATTTCGACGATTGGGCCGCATGGAGCGAGACCACGCGACAAAACTTGCCAGCACATTTAGATGTTTCGTATGGCGATTTGCCCTGTGAGACGCTCGATATATTTCCGGCCGCGGAAGACAACGCGCCGGTCCAGGTCATGGTGCATGGTGGCTATTGGTATTCGCTCGACAAAGATCACGATAGCTTCGTTGCCGAAGGATTGCGCCCCAACGGCGTAACCACTGTAGTCATTAATTACGGCCTCGCGCCGGACTACGGCATGGACGAGATTGTGCGCCAGAACCGCGCAGCCGTTGCATGGTTATGGCGCAACGCCGGCGAGTTCGGGGTTGACCGGGATCGCATCTACACCGTCGGTCAGTCGGCCGGAGGGCATCTTTCGCTGATGCTTATGGCTACTGATTGGCCGGCATTCGGGGACGGACTGCCTGCCGGGCTGGTGAAAGGCGGCGCTTCTATTTCTGGAATTTATGATATGGAGCCCATCCGCCTTTGCTATCTCAACGATAAAGTCGGAATGGATGAAGATGTTGCTCTGCGCAACGCTCCGCTTCATCAGATTTATCCGGTCTCTCTGCCGCTCATGGTGGTATCCGGCGATATCGAATCAGACGAATATGCGCGCCAGGCAAAGGCGATGGAAAAAGCTTGGCGGGCGCTCAGTTATCCCTACGAACATGTGAGATTGCCGGGTCACAATCACTTCACCATGGCCCATCAATTGAAAGATCCGCACAGCACCTTGACTCATGCGTTGCTACGGCAAATGAAATTGGAAGACGGACAGTAAGATGAGATTGGCACGTTACGAACGGGCAGGGGAGGCCCGCCTCGCCATGGTGGCGGGCGAGGACCTGATCGATATTCTCGATGCGGCTGAAGTTATGGGCAATATGCCGGCGGATGCCTACAAGTGGTTTTCCGATATGACCGGTTTGATCGAAGCCGGGCCGGCCGCCGGAAAGTTATTACAGAAGATCGCGCAGACGACTGGTGATCGTATGCCGCTCGGCAAAACCCGGCTTCTGGCGCCAATACTTCCCGGCATCATTCTGTGCAGCGGTGAGAATTATTGGGACCACCGCGAAGAAAAACCGGAGGTTACCGCGAAGGAACCCGAATTTTTTATCAAGATTCCTGCTACCGGCGTGATCGGACCAGGTGACAATATTGTGTGGGATACTGCGGTGACGCAAAAACTCGATTACGAAACCGAGCTCGCAATCGTGATTGGCAAGGCCGGCCGGCATATCGCCGAGGCGAAAGCGGCGGAGCATATTTTTGGCTACACGATTATGAACGACGTCACAGCCCGCGACCGCCAGGTGAAGATGCGTCCCGATGGAAGCTGTCATTACGCCCTCGGGCCGGGCAAGAATTTTGACACCTGTGCGCCGCTTGGTCCGGTGATTGTCACAGCCGATGAGATTTCAGATCCGCAAAATTTGGCGCTCTCTACTTTGGTGAACGGCGAGCTAAGACAAAATAACTCGACCGCGAAAATGATATGGGGCGTGGCCGAACTGATCCATTTTTTCTCGACATTCTTGACCTTGCAGCCCGGATGGGTGATTTCGACCGGCACGCCGGGCGGTACGGCCTGGGCAGCGGACCCGGAGCTTGGTGGGCGGCCTTACGAGCGGCCCGATCTGGTGCGCGCTTCTGGATATTTGCAGGCCGGTGATCAAGTTGTGTGCCGCGTCGAGAGCATCGGAGAACTGCACAATCAGATCGTGCGTTCGGATTAATCCGGGAACCCTTTGTCGGCGCCATATTTCATTTAGGCATCATATTTCATTTGAGTGAACGTGCCGGGTTGGGCGATCCATAGTGGCTTGCGTCCTCGGTCCTGTATGAATTTCTACGGGCGGCGCGGAATTAATTGATCAAGCCGTTTCATCAGATATAGCCGTGTCATCGCCGGAAACGGGTTCCAAATTGGTGGCCCCACCAGAATGGCGACACCCCAACTGATTTGCGTTTTGTTGAGAATAATTATCATTATCACTTGAACTCGTATTTTGAGTGAGTTAAATGAAAGGCAGTTGGGCGGCTGATCGTCGTCAGTGTCAGAGCAAAATTGAGAAAGTGAAGATCACGAGATGAATTACTTAATTGTGTGTAGTCTCAAATACTTACCCGGTGGGAACAAGCCAATCAAAAGAGGCGGCATATTGTCCGGACCGTCGATTTTCGCTGGTATTGCCGCCTTGATAGCGCTGTTGGTATGCCTAAGCCCGCCACTGCGGGCGGCCGACCAAAACGTTGTAAATATATATTCGTACCGGCAGGAAGTTTTGATACGTCCGTTATTGGACAGGTTTACCGAGGCGACCGGGATTGAGGTCAGGCTGGTCAGCGGCAAAGAGGATGTGCTCCTGGAACGCTTGAAGAGCGAAGGCCAAAACAGCCCAGCCGATGTGCTGCTCACGGCCGATGCCGGTCGGCTGTACCGTGCTCTCGAGGCTGATGTGCTGCAGTCCGTACACTCGGATATATTGGATACGCTCATTCCTGCCCAATACCGAGAGCCCAACGGATATTGGTATGCCCTGTCGCTCCGCGCTCGGCCGATTATTTACGCAATTGGTCGTGTGGATCCGCAGGAGTTGAAAGATTATGAGGGGCTCACCAACGAAAAATGGCGCGACCGAATTTGCGTCCGCTCCTCGAGCAGCATCTACAATCAATCTCATATTGCTTCGATGATCGCCCATCATGGTATTGCCGCGGCGGAAAGTTGGGCCGAGGCCCTGGTGTCAAATTTTGCACGAAAACCGGGCGGCGGAGATCGCGATCAAATTCGCGCAGTGGCTTCGGGCGAATGTGACATCGCTTTAGCCAACACATATTATCTGGCGCAATTGGCAAGTTCAGAGAATGCGGAGGACCAGGCTGTCGCGGCGGCCGTCGCCATCATTTGGCCAAACCAGGACGGCGTCGGCACGCATGTCAATGTGAGCGGGGCGGCGGTTACGGCCAGTGCCAAGAACCTGACGAACGCCGTAAAATTAATCGAATTTCTGGTCGGTGATGAGGCGCAAGAACTATATGCCAAGTCGGTCTATGAGTACCCGATTCGCGATGGTCTCGCCGCGGCTCCGCTGGTTGCTTCCTGGGGTGCCTTCAAAGCCGATGATTTGGATTTGTCCTTGCTCGGAAAATACAACGCCGAGGCCGTTCGTATCGCGGACCGTGTCGGCTGGCCATAGCAATATAGGCTAGGCGCCGATTTGTGCCAGAACAGCGTCGTTCAGTTCGCTGCCCGCCCTGCCCAGTTCGCACACCACGTCGAAATGATGAAACCCTGCCAGCGGCAAATACTGTCCATCGCCACTATGTTCATTCCACGCTGCGGCATAATCGCGGGACTGGCGTAGGAATTCATCCGTTTCATTCGCCCCGACAGCGGCGATAAAGGGCGCTCCGTTCGACGGCAGGAACTCCGACGGGCTATTGCGCTGCGCTGAGGTCGTATCGAGCTGGACCTCGTCATTGATGCTCGTATCTAGGATCGGGACGAGGTCGAACAGGCCGCTAATGGCAATTCCACCGGCCAGCTTGATTTCCGCTTCACCTCGTTGTGCCCAATCCGTCGACAGCATCATCGCCGTCAGATGCCCGCCGGCGGAGTGACCACTGATATGGATGCGGTTGGGGTCGCCGCCAAAGGTCTCGGCGTTTCGGTGCACCCAGGTAACCGCCTGGCGGCATTGCTCAGTGATCTCATCGAGTGTGACGGTCGGCGCCAGCGCGTAATTGATCGATATATAGACGACGCCCGCTTCGCTGAGACCGATCGCCGGGTAGGCAAATGATTCTTTGTCCAGGGAGCGCCAATATCCGCCGTGAATGAACAGCAATATCGGATGGGATGCACCGGGCTGTGGAAATACGTCGAGCGACATATTGGGCCCGTCACCATATCGTTGATCGAGATTGCAGGGCAAAGTGCTGCAGGCGTGCTCGCTTTCGCTCTGCCAGCGCTTAAGATATGTCTCGAAATCGGGGTGGCGCGCTCGTAGATTATACTCAGATTCAAAATGGTCGTCATAGATCTTCATCATTTAAGTTCCTGTCCCGATTGACATATTCGCGCCGCGCTCACCAGGTTAGTTTCACGGTACGAAATTGGCTAAGATGATTTAACATTATTCTATAGAGAAAAGTCTGGTCGAGACGGATTTAGATGAACGCCGCCAATCAAAACTCTCTTCGCGAGGACAGCAGGTTCGCCCTTGCAGAACAGGCGGATCAGGATCTGTCGTTGCGCTGTAACGCGGAGCTTTATCGCACATTTTACAAGCAAATTTATGCGGCGCTCCTTGTAAGCGCGCTTAATGCGGCCCTTGTTGCTGGCGTCGTATGGAGTTCCGTCCCCCATGTGCCGCTTCTCGCCTGGAGCGGTTTCCTGGTTTGCTTTTCGGTTTTGCGGCTTTCGTTATTAGCGCTTCGCCCGCGTAACAAAGATTTAACGGATAAAGAGGCGGCAAGGCTGAGGCGTACGGCGACAGCTGTCATCACACTGGCGGGCGTGGCCTGGGGATCGGGCGAGGTATTTATCATCCTCGCATCGGATTCAATTATTCATCAGGTATTTATGGCCTTCGTCATAGGCGGCATGAGCGCTGGTGCAATGGCGGGGCTGACGTTTTGTCTGCCCGCATTTTATGGGTTTTGCGTGCCGGCGATCATGATGAGCGCGGCGGCATTTTTCGTGATCGGAGAGCAGCCCTATATTGTTATGGGCGGCATGGTCCTGCTGTTTGCGGCGATGCTGATGTATTTCGGGCGCAATGTGTATTTGTCGATGTTTAACTCGGTGCGGCTCAGGTTTGAGAATGCCGATCTATTTCATCGCGTGGCGATGGCACGGGAGACTTCTGATGCGCTCGTTGTTGAGCGTACTGCCGAGTTACGCGAAGCCAACCAAGCGCTCGAGCGCCGGATGGGTGAGCAGGCGCTCGCCGAAAAGGTGGCCCGAGACAGTGAGCGTCAGCTCCGTCTGATCACGGAGAATTTGCCGGTTCTGATTGCCCTCATCGGCAAGGACTTGAGATTCCGGTTCGGCAACAAATCCAGCGAGACTTGGTTTGGCAGCCCGCGCACTGTCTGACGTCAGCGCCTATGGAACAAACTAGTCGGATTGCATAAGGGAGGGTTTCTGTCTCATCGT
>JAQBTG010000028.1 GCA_027624955.1 Pseudomonadota bacterium | reverse complement strand
TCGATCGGCACCTTTGCCTTTATGATGGTGCTCTATTCTGCTTATCTCCGTTGGAGCACATGGACGTCCGGCGCCAGCTCCGTCATCGGCCTGCCGACGACGACGACGCCCTGGGTCGGATATGTCTATGCCGTCATCGCACTCACCGGGGCATTCTTGTACTCGCGCTCTAAATATGGATTGGCGCTGCGCGCCTCGCGGGACGACGAGGTCGCTGCCAAGGCGGCCGGCGTCAATGTCTTTGGGCAACGGTTGCTCGCCTTTGTTGTGAGCGCTTTCTTCTGCGGTATGGCCGGTGGCCTGTTCGGCCATTTCCTCGGCATGCTGACGGTCGACAGTTTTTATCTCGGCATGACTTTCATCACGCTCTCTATGCTCGTCGTCGGCGGCATGCAAAGTCTGTCCGGGGCGGTGATTGGCGTGGTCTTGCTCACCGTCGTGATCGACGTTCTCCGGCGCCTGGAGAGCGGAGTGGCCGGGATCACCATCCCGAGCAGCTCCGCCGAAGTCGGCGTTGGTCTGATCCTACTTCTGATCCTTATCTTCCGGCGCACCGGCATCACCGGCAACCAAGAGATCTATTTTCCGTTCAAGGCAGATATCAGCGCTTCCGCGGCCATGAAGCGCCAGTCCTGATCAGCAGCGCGCCAGCCAATCTTTAGAGCAACGAATTAGGGGCGCCTGAGGCGCCCCTAATATTGTGCGGTGGCTCAAGCGCTCTCTTAGGTCATCGCCGCCCAGCCCTCGAGATGGGGCGCAAAGAATCTAATTTCTAGACGGAGATGCTTGAACAGCCAGCGCCCGTCTTGCTTGACGTAGTCATCGTTATATTCCGCCGCCAACCATTTCGCTTCCTTCTTGCCATCTTCGTTTGTGGTGCATGGCATGATCAACCACCATTTGCCGTTGGCGGTATCGCCGTCCACAGTGATGATCGGGTTCAGCACCAGATGACCGGCGAAGGTGATATCGCCTGAAATACCGCTGAAAAACTCCTTTATCGCCGCCCTGCCCACATGGCGGCCGAAAGCGGCACCGTCCCAGATACCGTCTTCGACGAACTGGGCGCCAATACCCTCTGGGTCGTAGCCGTCATCGCAATAAGCGCAGTACTGCGCCTTCAACTGTTTGATGTCCTCGATCGCAGTTAAGCGTGCGACTTGTTGTTCCAATGTGGGTTCGGCCATGGTTATCCTCATCTCGTGGGTTAATGTTGGAGCGAAAGAGTGTGACAGCGCATCCGGGCGGTCAAAGAGATTCTTCGCCACGGCCTAAATAACTAAACAACGACGTGTCGTTGGCTTGTGCATTGGCATATTATTACCGCCACGGGTCGGCGTGACAGGGAACAGGGAGAAACAAGACATGGCAAAATTCGGTGTCGGACAATCGGTCAAACGCAAAGAAGACAATGATTTGCTGCGCGGCGCGGGCAAATTTCAAGATGACCTCAACCTGCCCGGCCAGACGCACGCACATTTCTTGCGCTCGGAGCATGCCCATGCGGAAATTGGAAACATCGATTGCACCGCAGCTCTGGCGATGCCCGGCGTGGTGGCGATCTTTACTGGCGCCGATGTCGAAGCCGACGGGCTCGGTACCGTGCCATGCAACATGGACGCCTTCGTGCCGTTAAATCGACCCGACGGCAGTCGTGCCTATTATCCGCCCAATTACCTTTTGCCTGCGGAGCGCGTGCGTCACGTCGGTGAGGCGGTGGTGATGGTGATTGCCGAGACGTCGAGCCAAGCACGAGACGCGGCAGAACAAATTGCGGTGACATACCGCGCGCTGCCGTGCGTGGTGGAAACCGGCCGCGCTGAAGCACCAGACGCGCCGACACTGTGGCCTGAGGCGCCTGGCAATTTGTCTTTCGTCTGGGAGCATGGCGACCGCGACGCCGTGGACGCGGCGTTCAACAATGCAGCGCGTGTTGTCGCGGTCGATTTGGTGAATAGCCGCGTGATCGTCAACCCGATCGAGACGCGCGGCGCGCTCGGCATTTTCGATCAAGCCAGTGGGCGCTACACGCTGCACACCAATACCCAGCATCCGTTCGACACGCGTGCCATCGTCGCCAATATTCTCAGCGTTGAGCAAGACGCGGTGCGCATTCTCTCGCCAGCCCTCGGCGGCGGATTCGGCATGAAACATATGGTCCACCCCGAGCAACCGCTGATCGCTTGGGCGGCGCGCAAGACCGGGCGCCCGGTGCGATGGATGAGCGAGCGCGGCGAGGGCATGGTCAGCGACACTCAGGCGCGCGATCACGTCACCCATGCCGAACTGGCGCTCGACGCAGAAGCCAATTTCCTCGGCATTCGCGTCAGCACCACAGCCAATCTCGGCGCCTATGTATCGAATTTGGGACCGGTCAGCCCGACCCTTCTCTACACCCGTATGCTCGCCAATGCCTACCGCACGCCGGCGATCCATGCCGAAGTGCGCGGCGTGTTGACCAACACCGTATTCACCGATGCGTACCGCGGCGCCGGCATTCCGGAAAGCGTCTATGTGGTGGAGCGCTTGGTTGATAAGGCAGCGCGCGAGACCGGCCTCGGCGCAATTGAAATTCGCCGCCGCAACATCATCCCGTCAGAGCAGATGCCTTACACCAGCCCGATGGGCATCGAATATGATTGTGGTCAGTTCGAAGAGAACATGGACAGCTGCATGAAGTTTGCCGATTGGTTCGGCTTTAATCAGCGCCGTGCGCTGGCTCTCGAACGCGGCAGATTGCGCGGCATCGGCATGGCGCTCTATGTCGAATCCACAGTCGGCGATCCGAATGAGAGTGTATCGATCCGCTTCAATGGCGACGACAGTGTCACTCTGACCGCCGGCACCAAATCCTCCGGCCAGGGCCATAGCACGATCTTTGCGCAGTTCCTCAACGAGACCCTCGGTGTGCCGTTCGACAAGATTTTCTACGAAGAGGGCGACAGCGATAGTCTGCCGCAAGGCGGTGGAACCGGCGGATCGCGCTCAACCTATATGGTCGGTGTGGCGGTCAAGCTTGGCGCTGACAAGATCATCGAGAAGGGCAAACGGCTCGCCGCCCATCTACTCGAAACATCGGTGGCGGATATCCGCTTCGACGACGGTGCATTTACCGTCGCCGGGACCGACCGCTCAATCGACGTGATGGCGCTTGCCGCGAAGGCCCGCGTTGCCACCAACTTGCCCGAAGGCATGACGCCGGGGCTGGACGAGAGCGCGCAATCGGAGATTTCCGATCCGACCTTGCCCAACGGCTGTCATATTTGCGAAGTAGAAGTGGACCCCGAAACCGGTGCGCTGACGCTTGATAGCTACACCGCGGTCAATGATTTCGGCCGCGTCGTCAATCCGCAGTTGCTGGAAGGCCAGATTCATGGCGGCCTCGCTCAGGGATTGGGCCAGGCGGTGTTCGAAAACTGCAATTATGATTCCGAGAGCGGCCAATTGATCAGCGGTTCGTTCATGGATTATTGCATGCCGCGCGCCGACGACATGCCGGAGTTCTACCTCGCCACCAATGAGGTGCTCACCAACCAAAATGTATTCGGCGTCAAAGGCTGCGGCGAAGCCGGTTGCATTCCGTCGGTGCCAGCGGTGGTCAATGCGGTGTTGGACGCCCTGGCCGTGCGCGGCGTCGAGCATATCGACATGCCGCTCACGCCGGAGCGCGTTTGGCGCGCCGTGCAGGCCGGTTGAAGGAGGCCCCTGACATGACCAGCCCCGATCCCGCGACACTTAGTCTGGCCAATGATTTCATTCCTGAGACGCGGCAAATTTGCATCGTCACGCGCGATTTGGACGCCATGGTGCGGCGCTATGCAGATCAACTCGGCATCGGCCCGTGGTGGGTAAATGAGTACCGCGCGCCGGACCTCTTCGACACCAGCTATCGCGGCAAGCCAGCAAAATTCAGTATGCGTCTGGCCCTGGCTTGGACCGGCGCGCTCAATTGGGAAATCATTCAGCCGCTTGAGGGGCCGAGCATCTATAAGGATTATTTGGAGCGCAACCAAGAAGGCGTGCAGCATGTCGGCGTGTTGCTAAGCGATCTCGGTATGACGTGGGACGAATGCCACGCAAATTTTAGGTCGCGCGGCTTCGAGCCGATCATGGAAGGCAGTTGGAAGCGCGTCCGCTTTTGCTATTACGACACGCTGGAGGCGAGCGGCACCACCATCGAAGTGATCGACCGCCCCGCCGATTTTGAGCGCCCGGCACCGGAATATTGGTATCCCGAGCAGAGCTGACGGCGCGCTCCGCGCGATGCCGGCGGCGCTTCGGCGCTTACACCGGCCTTCCGCAAGGGCGCTTACAGCTTCGAAAATTGCAGCGCCTACCACGATGATCGCCGGCGCACTCCGGAATGTTAGGATGGAGCTTTTTACGTCGTCCTCACCCTCCTGGCCGCCACGCGCGCCTTCGGCGAAGGGGCGGAACAACTGTCGCCATCATCTTCCCTCATCGGCGAACTGATCGCCGGCGTCTCGCTCAGCGCCGTCGGTACCAGATTCCCCGATACCTTTCCCTCCCTCTCCGGTCTCAACGGCAACCAGATATTCAATACCATCACCGATCTCGGCATGTTTTTTCTCATGTTGTTTGTCGGCGTGGAGATACAACCGCACAGGGTATTCGGGCGCTCAGCAACGTCGCTGGCGGTCGCGTTCGGCGGCATGGTGCTCCCGCGCGCACTCGGCGTGGAGCTGGGACGGATCTTTCTGCCGGAGTCACCGCTACGCATCGAGCAATGTCTTTTCATCGACATTGCATTGGCGATAACCGCAGTCCCGGCGACAGTGTGAATGCTATACGACCTCAACTTACTCGATCACCGTATCGGCCAGACCATCGTCTCGGCGACAGTGATCAACGATATTCTGAGCTAGATGCTGCTGGCCTGGCTTACCGGCATGATCGGTGCAACGAAATGCCCGACCGCACCGACAATACTATCCCCCATTTCCCAGATCACTTCTGATTGAGGGTTGCTCGCTTCTCTGACAGTCGCTCCGGCGTTCGAATCCCCGTCCTTCCGCCAGTATTCAACAGGTTTACCAGAGGCTGGCATTCACTGAGGCCCAGACAGGATCCAAACCAAAACCAGCAGGGTTCTATCGGCTCGCCCTTAATGCCGCCTGCGCCGCCTGCCAACCCGTCATCATTGCGCCGGTAAAGCCGCCGAAACCGCCATAAGCCGATGCCAACCACAACCCGGGAACGTTCGTTTCCACCGCTTTCTCGGTGCGCGCTGTTCGCCTGCCAGAAGGCGGCTCTGCCGCAAATCCATAAACAGCACCTTCGGGCGTATTGAGGTAGCGCCGCATGGTGAGCGCAGTCGCCATTTCCCGCTGCACCACGGCGTCGGCGAATCCGGGGAATGTCCGATTGATCTCGGCGATGATCGCGGCAAGCCAAGTATCTCGTTTGGACTGGTAAGCCTGTTCGTCGAGCCCCTCCCAGTTCGCCACGCGATCGACGCCGACGACGGAAACCAGGTATGGGCCTTGCGGGTTCAGACCGCTGTCGACAGCGCTGTAGTCAACAACGCTCATGACCGGCATGCGCTCGGCGGGCGGGTCGGCAAGCAATATCGCGCTGCGTGAATAATCCGAAAGTGACTCCAGCCAATCGGGAATCAGCATGGTGGAGTAATGCGTGAACCCCAACTCGCTGGGGCGCCGGTTCAGCCCCAGAGACACGGTAAACAGGGAGATCGATTGTTTCCGCCCCTCATATTGCCGCGAGAACCTCTCCCGTGCTTCCGGGGGAAGAGCGTCCGCCAATACCGCGGGCGCGGCGTTGCCGAACAGGACAGGCGCCCGTTCCTCTTGGCGATCGCTGCCGTCAGATGCCGCATGCGCGACACCGACCGCATGGCCATCTTCGTCCAGAAGGATATCGGTCACGGTACGGCCAGACTGCGCCGCACCCCCTTCTTCCTCGACGACACCAACGAGCCGGCGGCTGAGCGTTCCCGAGCCGCCCCGGATGTAGGTCCCGCCACTGGCAAGGAATTCCCCCCATAGGACCGCGTACAGGATCCACCACAGCTTATCGGGATCGTCCGCGTGGTACGCCAGATTTGCGGCGAGGGCAATCTTCGGCAACTCGTCGTCGCCGAACAGCTCCGTAAACACGTCGGACACGCTCTGCCGCATGCCCCGTAATAATGGCCAGAGTTTCAACGGCAGCATGGGCGCATGCAGGAACCACCACAGACTGTCATGCTGCTCGCCCACCAGTGCCGTGGCGTTCTGGACCGCTTCCATGCGCTCGAAGAGGCGCCGGAAGGCCTTGCGATGGCTGGGAAAGCGTGCGGCCAGCGCCTTCTCTACCGCATCGAATCCGTGCGGCAGAGAGAACGGCGGGTCGAAGAGACGGCCACGGACCTGGTAGAAATCACCAACGGGTACGAACTCGAGATCATCGAGGATGCCGAGCGCTCGAAAGGCGCGTGACTTCCAATCGCGCGGATTATGCGGGTCGGTCGTTTCATGCAGCGAGGCTTCAATGGTCAACGACCCATGCTGATAGGTTGTCGCCGCCCCGCCGAATTCCGCGTTGCGCTCCAGGATCAATACCCGGTGACCGGCCCTCGCGAACAGGGCTCCAGCGGTCAATCCGCCCAAACCCGATCCGATCACGATTACGTCGTAATCAATGTGCATGACCTTCAGCTCCCTCGATTTGCATTAAGCTTGATGCTGATCTCAACGCTCCCTCAGCCGCGGGGTCGTGGCTTGCCAAGATGACAAGGTCTGGCAATTGCTTTTTTAGGGCACGAACTTTGGCGAAGGACGACCGCAGCTGAGTTTTGTCGCCGACCCCGGGGACCTGGTCTCTCATCAACAAATCGACTTCATAGGTGAGGTCTCCCACAAGCAGCAGCGGCGGAAACCCATCCGATCGCACCAGCATGGATAGGGACCCCGGTGTGTGGCCGGGGGTAGGCAGCAACACCATCGAGCCATCCCCCATCACGTCGTAACAAGCTCCGAAGGGTGCAATCAACGCATCCTCGGTCGGGACAAAGTCTATCGGCTGCCAGTTGGCGCCCGGCAATTCGACGTGCTCGCGCAATATCCAATCCCGTTCGGGATGCGGCCTGGATAACCGTTTCCACTCTTCACGACTTACGAGCAATTCGGCCTGGGAGACCTCCTTGATACAGCCAATATGATCGAAGTGTAGGTGGGAGACGACGACCCTGCGGACGTCGGCGGGGGCGTGCCCCAGTCCTTCAAGCTTTTTGCTTAGCGCGTCATCCGGCCCGATGTGAATGCGAAAGACCTTGCGCAGGAAAAATCGGCCGATCGCCTGAGTCACATAGTTTGGATCCGACGCTATCGCTGGATCTAGACCGGCATCGAACAACACGAGGCCATCGCGATGCTCAATCACGTAAACATTGATCGGAACTTCTACCCAGCTCCGTGACGCCAATGCCCACCATATTCGTGGAAGCTTGCTGCCGTAGCGGTGCTCCTTATGCTGTTCGGCTGAACCGGTAGAAATTACATGAACGGCTGCAATGGGCTTCTCGGAAGTTATTGGTGGCATCGAGAAAGGCCTCCCAAAATGCACGGCTTTGGCATGAGGCAGGAGCGCATCATGCAAACTCCCGCCGGCCGACTATTGCTCAAGACACTAAAGGCTGGAGCCGAGCCCTACATTGATCTGGGTCACATTTGCACATTTAGGACCATTGCTATGAGCAACAAAATCTCCGTGGCAATCAAACGTAACTATAGAAATTGGGAGGACATAGAGGGGCTTTCCATGGGGGTCACGGCGGAGCGCCTATCCGATCTGAAATAAATGGAGAAAGCGGGCGGCCAGCCGCTCGAAAAATTTCCACCAATAGATCGATACTTTTCAACTGACACCGAAAGTGTCGCGCTCTTCCGCCTGGGGCCAATAGTGATTTCAGCCCTTGATTGCCGCAAGGAGGTTGGCCACATTAAGCTGGTGTCGCGTAGCAAACGTCTGCATAGCTCAACAAAGCAGTCGTGCCGCCAGGCGGCCAGCCGATCTCCACGGTTAGTTGGGGAGCGGCGTTTCGAAACACCGATTGTGGGAGTTTCCGATGCTGACAGTTACCAAACCGACGCCGAACCGCATCGATATCGAGCTCAGCGGAACGTTGGACTCAGAGACGATGCGCGTTGCTCTCGACGATTTGACCGCGAAGTCCGAGGACATAACCAACGGGCGGATGCTCTACACGATCACCGAGCTTTCCATACCGACCCTCGGGGCCATCGGCGTCGAGTTCTCGCGCCTTCCGAAGCTATTCGGACTGCTCGGTAAATTTGATCGTTGCGCAGTCCTCAGCGATGCAAGCTGGCTCCGAACCGCTGCCGAGATCGAGGGCGCACTGTTCCCCGGCGTTGAGATCAAGAGTTTTACACTCCAAGAGGCTGAAGACGCGGAGGCGTGGCTCGCCGCAAGCTGAGAGACCGGCGGACGTGGAAATTTCAGCTGAACCATGTGCTGAGCATGCTCCAGCTTGGCATCGCGGTTTTATAGGCTAAATGTATAAAGCGGCAGCGGGCGCTCACAGAGATTACTGAACAGCCCTAGCGGCCCGTCCATTCCGGTTTGCGCTTTTCTAGGAAGGCGGAAATTCCCTCTTTCGCGTCTTCCGATTGAATGGCGCGGACGATAACTTCGTCGACATACTCATAGGCTTCGTCGAGCGGCATGGTGAGCTGGCGGTAGAAGGAGCGCTTGCCCATGGCGAGGGAATG
Organism: Pseudomonadota bacterium; assembly: GCA_027624955.1. Lineage (NCBI taxonomy): Bacteria > Pseudomonadati > Pseudomonadota > Pseudomonadota bacterium. The sequence continues at coordinate 43,269 of JAQBTG010000028.1, read as the reverse complement.
CGGTGATTTGCTGGCGATTTCTGCCGCCAATTCATCGACCCGCGCGTCCAACTGATCGGGCGCCACTGCCTCGTTGATAAGGCCAAAGCGGAGCGCGGTTTCGGCGTCGTGCAGCTTGCCGGTCAGCAGCATCTGCATGGCGTGCTTGGGCGCGATGGTGCGGCTCAATGCCACTTGCGGCGACAGACACCAGAGGCCGATGTTTACGCCCGGTGTGGCGAAACGCGCTTCGGTTGAAGCAACAGCAAGATCGCAGGTCGCCATGAGCTGACATCCCGCCGCCGTCGCCACGCCGTGCACCTTGGCGATGATCGGTTTGGAAAGCTTGAGCATGCTTTGCATCATGCGCGAGCAGGCGCGGTTGCCCGCCAGCTTTACCGGCGGGTCTGCCATGGCGTCGATCGATTCATTGAGGTCGTGGCCAGTGCAAAACAAACGGCCCGAGGCGGCCAGGACAACGACGCGCACGCTCGCGTCGCCATCGATTTCGTCCCATGCCGCCTGCAACGCGTGCACCAATTCATGTGACAGGCTGTTGCCGGATTTTGGCCGGTTCAAGGTCAGCGTGGTGATGCCGCCCTGGTCCCTGCGCAGGAGAACCGCTTCCGCCGCCTCAGTTAGATCCGCTTTTTGCGTCGCCATGATTCCGCTCCCGTTAAGATTCGTCGGCCAATTCCATCATCAGGTCTTTGGCCTCGACCGTCACCCCGGCTTGCGTGACTATACGCTGCACGATGCCGGCGCGCTCGGCGTGCACCGCGGTCTCCATCTTCATCGCCTCGATGGCAAACAGCACGTCGCCCTTCGCCACCTTCTCGCCCGCGCTATGGAACACCTTGACCACCATGCCCGGCATCGGCGCCGCGACATGCGCCGTATTGCCCTCTTCCGCTTTGGGCAGCGCTTCATGGGTTGCGCCGGCGCTTAGATCTTCCACTTGAACCGTACGCGGCTGACCGTTGAGTTCGAAAAATACCGTGCGTCGGCCTTTGTCGTCGGCCTCCGCAAGAGCCAGAAAGCGGATGATAAACTGCCGGCCGCGCCCAATATCGAGCGTGACTTCATCGCCCGGCGTCATGCCGTAGAAGAAAGTTTGGGTCGGCAGCACGCTGAGATCGCCAAAGCGCCGGCGGTGCGCGGCATAGTCGGCAAATACCGTGGGATACATCAGGTAAGAGGCGAATTCGGTATCGCGGATATGCCGGCCGACCTTATGCTCCGCCTCTGCACGGAGCGCCGACAGGTCCGCATCGGCCAACACAGAGCCGGGACGCACCGTCAACGGCGCGCGGCCTTTCAGCACCTTCTTCTGCAATGCCTCCGGGAAGCCACCGTAAGGTTGGCCCAATTCGCCGGCGAAAAACGACACCACCGATTCCGGAAAGGCGATATCACGCTCCGGATTTTGCACGTCTTTGGGCGTCAGGCCGCTGGTCACCATAAAGAGCGCCATATCGCCCACGACCTTGGAACTCGGCGTCACTTTGACGATATCGCCGAACATCTCATTGACCTCGGCATAGGCCGCCGCTACTTCCGGCCAGCGTTCATCGGCAACGCCGAGCCCACGCGCCTGCTCCCGGAGATTGGTGTACTGCCCGCCCGGCATGGCGTGGATGTAAACGTCTGAAGTGCCGGCGCGAATATCGCTTTCGAAGGCGTAATAGCCGCGCCGCACCTGCTCCCAATAATGCGATAACTCACGCACCGCGCCTTGATCGAGGCCAGTGGCGCGCGGCGTGTGCTCCAGCGCCGAATTGACCGAGCCGAAGCTCGGTTGCGAGGTCAAGCCGGAGAGCGCGTCCATCGCCAAATCCACCGCGTCAACGCCGGCTTCGACCGCGGCGATTACGCTGGCGGCGGCGATGCCGCTGGTGTCATGCGTATGAAAATGAATCGGCAGGTCGGTCTCTTGTTTGAGTGCCTTGATCAGGATGGTCGCCGCTGCCGGTTTGCACAGGCCGGCCATATCCTTGACCGCGATGATGTGCGCGCCCGCCGCTTCAAGCTCGCGTGCCATGCTGAGATAATAGGCGAGATCGTATTTAGAGCGGGCCGGGTCAGAAATGTCGCCGGTGTAACAAATTGCCGCTTCGCATAGTTTTCCGGATTCAATCACCGCATCCATGGCGACGCGCATGTTTTCCACCCAATTTAGGGAATCGAAAACCCGGAACAGATCGATCCCGCCTTCGGCCGCCTGCTGCACAAAATAGCGCACAACATTATCGGGATAGTTGGTGTAGCCGACGCCGTTGGAAGACCTCAGCAGCATTTGCAGAAGGAGATTGGGCATCGCCTCGCGGAACGCACTCAGGCGCTGCCACGGGTCTTCCTTGAGGAAGCGCATCGCCACGTCGAAGGTGGCGCCGCCCCAGCATTCGACCGACAACAGATCAGGAAGAAGGCGGGCATAAGCCGGTGCCGCCGCCAGCAGATCATAGCTCCGCATACGAGTTGCCAAGAGCGATTGATGGGCATCGCGGAGGCTGGTGTCGGTGATCAAAACTTGATCCTGAGCACGCATCCAAGTGGCAAAACCGGCGGGCCCCAGTTCGGCCAAGCGCTGGCGTGATCCGGGCTGTATCTCACCGCCACCGGCACCTGGACCAGCGGGCTTAACCGGCAGCCTGGCCTGCGGGCCGACAGGGCGGCCCGCGACCTCTGGATTGCCATTCACGATCACTTCGCCGATGAAGCGTAACAGCCGCGTCGCACGGTCGCGCCGCTTGGCAAAATGGAATAGCTCCGGCGTCTCGTCAATAAAGCGGGTGGTGTAATCGCCACCGCGGAATTTGGGATGGCTGAGGAGGGTTTCGAGAAACATCAAATTGGTGCGCACGCCGCGGATGCGGAACTCCCGCAGCGCCCGGTCCATGCGCGCAATCGCTTCGTCGGGAGTCGGCGCCCAAGCGGTTACTTTCTCCAACAGAGAATCGTAAAACGGGGTGATCACTGCGCCCGAATAGGCGGTGCCGCCGTCGAGCCGGATACCGAAGCCGGTGGCGCCGCGATAGGCGGTCAGGCGACCGTAATCCGGAATGAAATTATTCTCCGGATCTTCCGTCGTCACCCGGCATTGGATGGCATTGCCGTTTACGCGGATTTCTTCCTGCACGGGCATGCCGCTTTCGGGCGTGCCGATTTTCGCGCCCTGGGTGATGCGGATCTGGGCCTTCACCAGATCGATTCCGGTTACCACTTCGGTGACCGTGTGCTCGACCTGAATACGCGGATTGACCTCGATGAAATAAAACGCGCCGGTGTCGACATCCATGAGGAATTCGACGGTGCCGGCATTGCTGTACTCCGCCGCATGGCCAATACGCACGGCAGCGCTGTGCAGACCGGCGCGCTGCTCAGCATCGAGATAGGGTGCCGGTGCGCGCTCAACCACCTTTTGGTTGCGCCGCTGCATGGTGCAATCACGCTCATGCAAATGCACGATATTGCCGTGGCTATCACCGAAAATCTGCACCTCGACATGGCGCGCGCGGCGCACCAGTTTTTCGAGATAGACCTCATCATTGCCAAACGCCGCAGCGGCTTCGCGCCGCGCTGCGTCGAGCCCCTCGGCCAGCGCGGCTTCGTCCTCGATCACTCGCATACCGCGCCCGCCGCCGCCCCAACTGGCCTTCAACATGAGGGGATAACCGACCTCAGCCGCCAACGCCTGGGCGCCGGCGAGATCGTGCGGCAGCGGCCCGGTCGCCGGCATGACCGGCGCGCCGGCACGCTCAGCGAGGGCCCGCGCCGAGACCTTGTTGCCGAGCAAACGCATGGCATCCGGCGTCGGCCCGATGAAGAGAATATTTGCCGCCGCGCAGGCGTCGGCGAAATCCGGGTTTTCTGATAGCAGACCATAGCCCGGATGGATGGCATCAACTTTAGCGTCACAGGCGATGCGCAGCACATCCTCGATGCTTAAATAAGCTTCGACCGGCCCCTTGCCCGCACCGACCAAATAGCTTTCATCCGCCTTGAAACGATGCAGGGCGAAGCGGTCCTCCTGCGAATAGATGGCGACGGTGCGGATGCCCAGTTCGGTCGCCGCGCGCATGACCCGGATGGCGATTTCACTGCGGTTGGCGACGAGAATCTTGGTAATTTTTCGCTGCGGACGAGCGGACATAGCGCGTCTTTCCTTTTCTTAGTCCGGCGGCCGGCGGAGGTGCCAATCGCTCGCCTGCTGAAATGCGTGGCCGACCTTGAGCACGCCGGATTCGTCAAATGGACGCCCGGCGATTTGCAGGCTCATCGGCATGCCGTCCGAGGCGTTGCCGCACGGCACGACAAGCGCCGGTAGGCCGGTCAGGTCGAACGGCTCGGTATTGCGCAGGATGGCGCCGAACACCGAATCCGTCTCACCGCGAATGTCGATGGCTTCCTGGCCGAGCGGCTGCGCGGTGATCGGCAGCGTCGGCGTACACAGCACATCGACCTCCGCCAGCACATCGGCCATAGCGTGGCCGAGCAAGGTGCGGTAGCGCTGGGCGTGGAGATAATCTTTGGCGAGAACGTAATTGCCGATTTCAAGAAAGAGCCTGACTTGATCGGTATAGAGTTCGCCAATGGTGGCGATATGATCGTCGTGATAGGCCGTGCCCTCAGAGAGATAAAGCACCAGCGCCGCAGCCGCAGCATAATCGATATGCGCAATATCGACCTCGCGCACTTCCGCGCCGAGACCTTCGAGCACGGCAATCGCATCCATCGCCGCTGCGGCGATTTCGGGGATGGCGCGGTCGAAGAAATAATGATTCGGCACGCCGATCTTGAGGCCTTTGATATCGCCCGTAAGTGCGGCGGCATAATCGGGCACGGCGCGGTCTGCAACCGCGGCGTCCTGCCCATCCGGCCCCGGCATGGGCTGAAACATCAGCGCCGCATCCTCGGCCGAACGCGTCATCGGCCCCGGATGATCCATGGTCCAGCACAGTGGGTAAATGCCGGCGCGGCTGGCGCGGCCATAGGTCGGTTTCAGGCCGGTGATGCCACAGCATGCCGACGGCATGCGGATCGAGCCGCCGGTGTCGGAGCCGGTCGCCCCAGCACAAAGGCGTAGCGCCACTGCCGCGCCAGAGCCACCGCTTGAACCGCCACTGAAGCGCGCATTGTCCCACGGATTGCGGCACGGGCCGAACATGGAAGAATCATTGGTCGGGCCGTAGGCGAACTCATGGGTGTTGAGCTTGCCGAGCATTACCGCGCCAGCTTGCTTGAGCCGCGTAACTGCGGTGGCATCGGTGTCTGGCACATCATTTTCCAGCACGCGCGAGCCCGCGGTCGAGCGGACACCGGCGGTTTGGTAGAGATCTTTATGGCCGATTGGTATGCCATGCATCGGGCCGCGCCACTTGCCGGCGGCAATTTCCGTCTCGGCCTGTTTGGCTTCGGCCATCGCATCTTCTTCACGCAGGGTCACGAAGGCGTTGACCTTGTCGTTATGTTTGGCGATGCGGGTGAAATAGGCCTGAGCGGCATCAACTGGAGAGAATGACTTATCGCGGAAACCCAGGGACAGGTCGGCAATCGAAAGTTCGGTGATATCGCTCATCTGGAAACGCCCCCACGCTCGACCGGGCGAAAGACCACGGCCGGCTCAACATTCTTGATCGGCAGGTCGCGCAAGCTCTCGATCGACTTCATGATGCTTTCGAACATCTCGGCGTGGGCCGCGGCTTTTTCTGCGCTGATCGGTTGTCCGGCAAGCTCGGCAGCGACGGATTGGAGGGTTTTTGGCGTAATCGGGCTTCTCATGCTGATCTCTCATCTATTCGCGGGCTGATTCTCGACAGGCACTTTAGCCCAACGTCCGCCGCCTGTCTCAGCCGCTTTTTCCGTCCGGCCGGGCGCGCCACAGCATCGGGGCATAGACGACCAGGAACAGGATAAACGCCGCAGACCACAGCCCGCCCGACAGGTGCAAATCGCCATTGTAAAGGCGTTCGGGCAGGAACGGCGCGATCAGCCGCAGGATGAGAGCGGCGAGCAGGAGATAGTAAGCGGTGACGATGCTTGGCCGCAGTTTCAGCGTGCGGCCGGTATGGCCGAGGACGACCCGCGTCATGACGCCGTAGGTCAGCATCCCGATGGCGCCGACTGTCAGCATATGCAGGCCGACATCGAGCGGCACAGCCTCGGTCAAGGCGGCGACGCCCTTGAGAGCCAGTCCGGCGGCAAGTGCCAGATAACCGAGATGCAAGATCCACAACAGCGGCTCACCACGCGTGCGCCAACTTTGCCAGCCGGAGAGACGGGCGAAGACAGCAAGCGCCGCGAAAAGGCTGATCGCGCCGCCGGCCACGGAAAGCGGCGCTACGGCATCGACGACGATCATTACGGCCACGGCGGCGATGGAGACGACATTGAGCGGCGCGATATTGCGCAGGCCAGGTTCTTCGCCGCGTGCGCGCAAAGTATTGGCGGTGAAGGAAGGAATGATGCGCCCGCCCATCACGGTGATGAACAGCGCAAACAAGCCGGTGGCGACGATGAAGGCATCGCGCGGCAGGACATCGAGTTCACCGGCGACACTGAAATGCAGCGCCAGATTGGTCAATGTAAGCGCCGTCAGCGGAATCATGAAAATCACATTGCGCCACTGTTTGCGCGCAATCAGCGGTGGCAGCAAGGTCGCCATCACAGCGGGGAGAAACGCGGCGTCGATCGCGGCGACGGCAAGCATCGGTAGATATCCGGCGAGCGCGACGGCCGCCCGCCCGGCGAGCCACAGCACCACCAGCGCCGCCAAGGCGCCGCGGTGCAGCGGCGGCACGCCGATCCAGTTGGGCACTGCAGTCAGCAAGAATCCGGCCAATACCGCCGGCGCATAGCCGAACAGCATCTCATGGCCATGCCAGGTCACACCCGGCCAATGGCCGGGCGCGCTTAAACTGTCGGCCTGGATGGCGAGCCACAGCAACAGCGCCACCACGCCATGCACGCCGGCCAGGAAAAAGAACGGCCGAAAGCCGAAGCCAAGAATTGGCGGGCGGCTGCCGCCAGGCGTGGAAACGCTTATTTCGTATGTTCCTTATGTGTAAATTTTTTGCGGCTCAACGGCGCCCAAAAATCGCGTACACTTTTTTTTGCAAAATACACAAAAAAGCTAAATCCAGAGATGGCTATCCCAGGCGATTGATATATATTTCAGGCATTGAACATGCACTCTATCCCAACTCGCCACGGGGTAGCAAAAGTCCACGGAAGAAATAGGGAGATTTTCATGCCACAGGATGATAGCCGCACATTTAAAGTTAGCCGCCGTTCTATTCTCAAAGGCAGCGCCGCCGTCGCCGGCGCCGCGCTGGCACCGGGTGCGCTCAGCCTCGGCCAAGCGCAAGCGCAGGACCGGGCCAACACCATGGTAGTTGCCGCGCCGGCAACACCGCAAAGCCTCGATTCTGAATTTGACGTCAGTCTCGGCACTTTCGAAGCCGTCGCGTGTCTCTATGATTCCCTGGTTGAATTCGAAAAGAAGCCGGATGCCGGGATCTCCACCGCGTCGCGCGAGGACATCACCGATTATCCCGACAAGCCGGGCGGCGTGAACATGGTCGGCAAATTGGCCGAAAGCTGGGAAATCGCCCCCGACGGCACATGGGCGCGCTTTCATTTGCGCAAGGGCGTGAAGAGCAATTGGGGCAACGAGTTGACTGCCGAGGATGTGGTCTGGACCTGGCATCGCAAATTGGGGCTCGGCGCGATCGGCGGATTTTTGGCCAACACCATCAGCCTCACACGGCCGGAACAGATTACCGCCGAAGGCAGCCACACGGTCACCTTTAAGCTCGACCATCCCAATCCATTGCTGCTGAAGCTTCAGCCCAACCTCTACAACCCGATCTATGATTCCAAGAAGCTCAAGGAAGTCGCCACCGACGACGACCCCTGGAGCAGGAGCTTCCTGGAGAATAATTCGGCGGGCCATGGCCCCTATGAACTGGCCTCGCTGGTGCGCGGCCAACAGGCAGTCTACAAAGGCCGGGCCGATTATTGGGGCGGCAAGCCGAAGATGGAGAACGTCATCTTCAAGGAAGTGCCGACCTCGGCCAACCGCGTGCAACTGCTGCAGGGCGGCGCCGTCGATATCGCCCAATATCTCCAGCCGCTAGAAATCCTCCAGCTCAGAAACGCACCGAACGTGGCGGTCGAGACGATTCCGGCGACGTTCATGATCTGGATCGAGCTCAACGCCAAGATCGAGCCGTTCGACAGCATCGATGTACGGCGGGCGATGAATTTCGCCTTCCCGCAAGAGCAGGTCATCAAGGCCGTATTTCAGGGTCTTGCCAGTCCGCTCACTGCCTGCATGCCGGACATCTACCCTGGTTATAACGCCGACTATTGGGAATATGGCAAACACGACCTCGAGCAAGCGCGTGAACTGCTCAAGGGTGCCGGTCTGGGCGATGGCTTCACCACATCCCTCGCCTACAATGCCGGCGATCCGGTGCAGGAGCCGACGGCCATTCTCTATCAGAGTGCGCTCAAAGAGATCGGCGTCAATCTCGAGCTCAAGAAGGTCCCGGCGGCGACGTTCTACAACAACGTCACTGAGCGCAAGCAACCGATGATCTTCTATGTGGATTCGCCGTGGTGCCCGGACCCTGGGTATTCGATGAATCTCTACTTCCACTCCAAATCCTTCATCAACTACAGCAATTATGAGAATGCACGGGTTGACGAGTTGATCGACGCGGCGGCAAAAACCGCTGATCAGGCGGCCCGTTTGGAGATGATGGATGAGGTGCAGAAGCACGTCATGAGAGAGGCGCCTTGGGTATTTGGTGTGTTCCCGAACTACACCATGGCGCGTTCAGCCGATCTGATGGGGTGGACCTATTACACGTCGAACAATATGCGCTTCCAGGACTTCTACAGGGCGAGCTAAGTCAGCCGCTGAAGACGTGCCGGGCCGCACCTGCGGCCCGGCATCCTGGCGCATGTAAAACATGACGAACTCACAAGGCGACGGCGCGGACGGGCGCACACCCAAGCATGACATGATGGCTGGGCCGGGTCTGCACGCGGACGAGCGGCGCGTCGATATCTATTTGAGCCGCCTGCGCTACCTGCTCGATGTGCTCAGGGCACGGCCGCTGTTTGCCGTTGGATATGGCATTGTTGCGACAGTCATCCTGATGGCGATATTCGCGCCGCTGATCGCGCCCTATCCGCCGGAAACGGCGAATCCGGATGATTTTCTGCAAGCGCCGAGCTGGCGCCATCTTCTCGGCACCGACGCAACCGGCATGGATATCTTCACCCGCATCCTCTATGCCCCGCGTATCGACCTCACCATTGCCATCGCCGGAACGGCGATCTCCGCAATCGTTGGCTCGCTGATCGGTGCTGCGGTTGGCTATTACCAAGAAGTTGGCGGCGCGCCGAGTTTCTTTTCCGGTTTCGTCATGCGCTCCGCCGATGTGCTGCAGGCCTTTCCGGTATTTGTTTTCGCTATCGCCTTGGTGGCGATATTTGGGCAGAGCCTGCAAAGCATCATCGCCGCAATCGCCTTTTTGAACATTCCGATTTATCTCCGCCTGATGCGCAGCCAGGTCATGTCGATCCGACGCATGCGCTTCGTTGAGGCGTCTTACGTTGCCGGCACGCCAGACAGGTACATTATTCTGCGCCATATCATACCGAATTCGATGGCGCCGGTGTTGGCACAGCTTTCGGTGAATATCGGCTGGTCGGTGCTGCTAACGGCGGGCCTCAGCTTCGTCGGCGCTGGCGTTGTTGCGCCGACGCCTGAATGGGGCAGCATGATTGCCTCGGGCTTCCAAAATATTATCACCGGCCAATGGTGGCCGTCGGTTTTCCCGGGTATTGCCCTGGCCGTCACCGTATTTGGATTTGCCCTGGTGGGCGCCAGCGTCGAGGTCTTGGCCGATCCAGCGCGGCGCCGCGCCATGACCGGTAGCATGCGCGAGCGCCGCGTCAAGGAAGCCTGACATGCGGGTACTGAGATATATCGGCAAGCGTATGCTGTTCATTGTGCCGCAGCTGTTCGGTATTACGCTGGTCAGCTTCTTTCTGGTGAAGCTCATTCCGGGCGACCCGGCGGTGATGATGCTGGGGCCGCTCGCAACAGAATCCACGCTCGCGGAACTGCGCACCGAAATGGGCTTCGACCGCAGCCTACCCGAACAATTTTTCATCTATATCAAGAATCTGGCGCTGCACGGTGATCTCGGCAAATCGTGGCAAACCACGCGGCCGGTCACCGAGGATCTTTTCCAGCGTATGCCGGCGACACTTGAATTGATCACTCTGGGTCTATTGCTTGGCCTTTTGATCGGTGTGCCGCTCGGTGTTGGCGCGGCTTATTTAAAGCGCGGCATCGTGGCGAAATTCTCTGATTATTACGGCCTTCTCGCCGGCGCTCTGCCCGATTTTTGGCTTGCCCTCGTCTTGATATTTCTGTTCTACACGATCCTCGGTTGGGTGCCGGCGCCTCTCGGCCGACTTGATTTTTTCATCCTCGCACCGCCCACCGTCACCGGTGCGCTGCTGATTGACAGCTTGTTGGACGGCAATTGGTCGGCATTCGTCTCGGCTGTCGGCCATCTCATATTACCGGTCATCACGCTCGGCTTGATCAGTGGCGGACCCATTCTCAAAATGACCCAATCGACGATGGACCGCATGCTCGAATCCGATTACAGCCGCTATGAGGAAATGTGCGGCCTGCCGAAATCGGTCATCGTTCGCCATGCACTGCGCAACTCGCTGCCCTCGGTGGTCACCATCGTCAGCGTGTTGTATGGCTTTTTGATCGGTGGTGCGGTGCTGGTGGAGATTGTCTTTAGCTGGGGCGGCGCCGGCCAATATGCCGTGCAGGGCGTGCTAAACGCCGATATCAACCCGGTCCTCGGCTTCGTGTTTTTCGCTGCCGTGCTGTCGCTGATCATATATCTGATCGTCGATCTGATTTATTTTGCCATCGACCCCAGGGTTAGGGGTTAAGCATGGCGACTACCCCCGAACCCGCCACGATCCTCAATATTGAGGATTTGCATGTCTCCTACCCAGTTTATGAAACCGCGCCGGTGCGCGCGCTCCGGGGAATCGACCTCAAGGTACTTGAAGGTGAAAACATCGGCCTGGTTGGCGAATCGGGCTCCGGCAAGACGACGTTGGCACGCTCGATCATGCAGCTGATTTCACGCCCTGGCCGGGTCGATAAAGGGCGCATCGAATTTGACGGGCGCGATTTGAGCACCCTCAACGAAGCGGAATTGCGCGCTATCCGCGGCAACGACATCGCCATGGTCATTCCCAATCCACGCACCGAGCTCAACCCGCTGGTGACGGTCGGCAAGCAAATCGCCAACGTGGCGCGCTATCACCTGTCACTGCCGCGCAAGGAGGCCGACGCCATGGCGATGGCGATGCTCGACGCGGTGCAAATTCCCGACCCAAAGCGGCGCTTCAAGGCGTATCCGCACGAATTGAGCGGTGGTATGGCGCAGCGCGTGGTCATGGCGATCGCCTTGATTTGCTCGCCGCGCTTCATCATATCCGACGACGCCACCAGTGGCCTCGACGTTACGGTGCAAACCCAGGTGTTGGAGCTGTTACAGGATTTGGTGCAGCAACATAGCGCCTCGTTGCTGTTCATCACGCGCGACATCGGCATCACGGCGCATTATTGCCACCAGGTCGCCATCATTTACTCCGGAGAGATCGTCGAGATCGCCGATACAGCCAGCTTTTTTGACAATCCTCAGCACCCTTACAGTGTGATGCTGCTATCGGCTTTTTCGCACAATCCGAAATTGCGCGGCATGTGGTCAAAACCGGCGGAATTGGTAGCGGGCGCCGAGGCGGGACGCGGCTGTCTGTTCGCTGGGCGCTGCGTGCGCGCCAGCGACACCTGCCTTAAAGAGCATCCAAAAATGCGCGTCATGGGGCCGGGGCATAGCGTGCGCTGCCATCACCCGGTGGAGCGCTAGCCCATGTCTGTTGTTCTTTCAGTGCAAAATCTGGTGAAGCATTTTCCGATCGCCGGTTCGCGGTCTGTGGTTCAGGCAGTCAACAATGTTAGCTTCACCGTCTCGCGCGGCGAAACGCTCGCGCTGGTCGGAGAATCTGGCTCGGGCAAGACCACGGTTGGGCGGAGCATTCTCGGGTTGATCGATCCGACTGGCGGCGAAATCAATTTTCAGGGCAATCGCATCGACAAGCGCAACAACGTGCGAAGCCGCCACCTTAGAGGCAAAATCCAATTGGTTTTTCAGGAACCGGCGGAATCCCTTGACCCTAGAATTCGCATTGGCGTGACCATCGGCGAGCCGCTGCGTTCGCTCGGCAGCGCGCGCGAGGACCGCGACAAACAGGTGCGCGAAATGGCGCGGCGTGTCGGCCTTGAAGAAGAGGCGCTCTATCAATATCCGGCGGAATTAAGCGCTGGCCAACAGCAGCGCGTCGGCATCGCGCGAGCCATCATCACAGACCCCGAACTCATCGTTCTGGATGAGCCAACATCGGCGCTCGACCCGACCGCACGCTCAGAAGTCATCGATCTGTTGATCGCGCTGCAAAAGGAATTGAACACAGCCTATCTGTTCATATCGCACGATCTCAGCACGGTGCGCTATTTGAGCCACCGCGTCGCGGTAATGTATCTCGGCATGATCGTCGAGCAGGGCTCTTCGCAGGATATTTTCAGCCGGCCACGCCACCCCTATAGCATCGGGCTGCTGTCCTCGGTTTTATTGCCGAACCCACGTTTAGAGCGCCATTCGGAGGTCAGCCTGCAAGGCGAAATTCCGAGCCCCATCGATCTGCCGAATGGCTGTTATCTCGCCAGTCGCTGCCCGTTCGTGGAAGCGCATTGCTCAGAGCGCATGCCCGATGCGGACGACATCGGTGGCGGCCATCTGGTACATTGTTTCAAACATCGCGACGTGATCGACGATGAAAAAGCGACCCTAGACTATTACGAGCGCTTCCAAGCGGAAGCCGAAAAACTTTTGAGTTCCGGCCAACAGTAAACATTGGGAAGATCACCATGGGCAAACTGCAAGACAAAACCGCTTTGATCACCGGCGCCAGCAGCGGCATCGGAAAAGAAGTGGCGTGCTCTTTCGCCGACGAAGGCGCCGACGTGGCGGTCAACTATCCCGATGATTCGCAGGCCGAGAACGCCCGCGCTGTGGTGGCAGAGGTTGAGAAACGCGGCCGCCGAGCGATCGCCATCCGCGCCGACGTGTCGAAGGCGGACGAGAACGCGGCGATGGTCGACCAGTTCATGGAAGCGTTCGGCCATATCGATATTTTGGTAAACAATGCCGGCATCGGGCGCACCGCGATGGTGGAAGATATGACCGTCGAGATGTGGGACGAAATGATCGCGGTCAATTTGCGCAGCGTCTTTCTCGCCACCCACAAAGTGCTACCGCTGATGTATGCCCAGGGCCACGGCAAGATTATCAACACCGCCTCGCAACTGGCCTATAAGGGCGCGCCGGGCCTTGCCCACTACACCGCTAGCAAGGCCGCGATCGTTTCCTTTACGCGCTCTTTGTCTCTGGAAATTGGCAGCCGCGGGGTGAATGTGAATTGCGTGGCGCCCGGCGCAACGACGACGCCGATCCTCGATGGCATGGATCCAAGCCTTATTGAAGCGATACGCCAGTCCATTCCGCGTGGCCGCTTCGGCGTGGTCCAGGAGATCGCGCCAACTTTTGTCTTCCTCGCATCAAGCGACGCGGACCATTATGTCGGCCAATGTTTGAGCCCGAATGGCGGAGATATATTTCTTTAAAGTCGATTGAATGGCGAGCAGCGCACGCCTAATCCTTGTCGTTGCCGCCGGACATCAACTTGCCAAACATCCGCCCGGCTTCGCGCACAGGGTCTTTCTCGACTGCGAACCCGACAATTTTGTCAGCGGTTTCGGTCAGGGCCTTATCGACGGTCACAGCAGTCTTAACCGCCTTCTGCTGCACCCTTGGGTTTGCCGCAGCGCGTCTGAAAACGTTCCACATTAAATGCCGCACGATCGACATCGGCACCGTCCCTATAGTGAATGATCATGTAAATTTGCGCTGAATGGCGCCAATCTTCAAGCCGGTTGGCGCTGATTGGCGGAGTTAACTGTTCTCTTCGGCCTCGAACTTCCCTGCAATGATCACCGCTTCGGTGCGGTTTGTGACATTCAGCGCCTTGAATATGGCGGACACATGCACTTTTACGGTGCCTTCCGCCAGATCAAGTTCCTGTGCGATGGCTTTGTTGGAGCGCCCCAACGCCAGGAGCCGCATGACGTCGCGCTGGCGCCGCGTCAGACTGCGCGCGACTTGTTCCGACAGGCGCGGTAGGCCGAAACTGGCTTCCAGGCGATCGGCGGGTTGATCTCCATGGCGATGTCCCAGCAGCGCCGGCGGCAAATACATACCGCCCGCCAGAACCAACCGGATGGCGTTCAGCATGACTTCCGAAGAGGAAGATTTCGGCAAATATCCCATCGCGCCATTGTCGAGGGCGGCCTGAACATCGGCCGAATTTTCCCGCGCCGAAACGACGATGATCGGTACCGCGCGGGCCTGATCACGTAAGCTGGAAATGCCGCTGAAGCCGTCCGAACCGGGCATCAGCAAATCAACCAGGATCAAATCCAGACTCTCTTCACGCGCGGTGATGTCGAGCGCCTCGCCGTAGTCGCTTGCTTCCAAGACGTTCGCTTCGGGATCTAGTCTCTGCAATAAATGGAGGAGACCAACGCGAAAAACCGCATGATCATCGGCAACTAGGTACTTCATATGCTTCTCGATTCGTTATCAAACCAAAGCGGCGCTTTTACGTCTGCGACAATCAATTTGGTCCGTTCCGATAAAGAACTGAATTCTTCGGGACGGCGCGGTAGGCTCGTCCGCAGTCAAGATGGTCGATTAACCTAAAGTATTATCCGTTTAAGTTAATAATCACTAAACAATAAATTTAGACCAAGCAAATTAGATCAAATGGAATGCTTATCCAGTTAGTACATTATCATAACCAACCTTGTAAACACCATCAATATCAAAAAATACAATAGCCATATGAAATATTATGAATGTTCCCCTCCCGTCCGCGCGGCGTTGGACGAAGGGCGGGCGGTCGTGGCGCTGGAAACCTCGCTCATTTCGCACGGTCTTCCGTGGCCGCAGAATCTAGAAACGGCACATGCGATGGAGGCCGCCGTCACCGCGCAAGGCGCAGTGCCCGCAACAATTGGCATATATCGCGGCAAAATTCATATTGGTTGCGGCGCCTCATTGCTGGAGATATTCGCCCGTTCCAAAAACGCTCTCAAAGTGAGTTTGCGCGACCTTTCCAGCGCGATCAAGCGCCACGGGGGGGCGCCGGAATGCGGCGGCACAACTGTCTCCGCCACGCTGCACTGCGCCGCCGCAGTTGGAATTAAGCTGTTTGCCACAGGCGGCATCGGTGGCGTTCACCGCGGCGCGCCCGAGACATTCGATGTTTCGCAGGATTTAGCGGCGCTTGGCAGCCATGGAATCGGCGTTATATGCAGCGGCGCCAAATCTATTCTCGATTTGCCGAAAACTCTGGAGGTACTTGAAAGTCATGGCGTTCCGGTGATCGGCTACGGAACAAATCAATTCCCCGCTTTCTATGCGCGCGATTGCGGCATAGCCTTGGAACAGCGCGTTGATGGGCCGGAGGAAGCGGCGCGGCTGTTGCACGGTCATCGTGAGTTGGGCCTCGACAGCAGCATCGTGATCGCCAACCCGATCGCCGAGGAGTTCGCCATTCCGTGGCCGGAGCTTGACGCCTGGACGGCGCACGCTGAAGCGGCGGCGGCGGCCGATCAGGTGAGCGGAAAGGCAATTACGCCCTATCTGCTGCAACATATCGGCGCGTTGAGCGCCAGCCGCACGCTGGCGGCAAACCAGGCGCTGGCCACGGCAAACGCGGCCGTGGCAGGGCAGATTGCGGTGGCGCTGTCGCGTTTTTCCGCAAAATAACTTACCGGGAATAAATTACCGTACCGAAAGGACTTTAAGATGGCGCCGCAAACAATTCTACCGCTCACCCTAAAAAGCCGCAGCACAAGTCAGCCACTCAGGATCTCGGTCGAACAGGCGGTCATCGCCGGTTGGACTGGACGCGATACGGCGAAAATGGAAGAGCATATTCAGGAATTGGAAAAACTTGGCGTCACCCGCCCGGCCGCGACGCCCCTATTTTACCGCGTCGCCGCCGCGCGCCTGACCTTGGCCGATGCCATTGAAACCAGCGGCGGACAATCGAGCGGCGAGGTCGAGTTCGTGCTCCTGCAAAACGCGACTGGCCTTTACATCGGCGTTGGCTCTGATCACACCGACCGAGAGGTGGAAACGTACGGGATCACGGTTTCCAAACAAATGTGCGACAAGCCGATTTCGAGCCGCGTGTGGCCCTATGCCGAAGTCGCCGGCCATTGGGACGAGCTGGTGGTACGGTCTTGGGCGATATCGCAAGGCGCACGGCGGCTCTATCAGGAAGGCAGCGTCGCTGCGATGCGCGCGCCGGACGACCTTATCGGGCGCTATACCGACGGCCAGGCGCTACCCCCGGGCACCGTCATGTTCGGCGGCACCCTGCCAGCAATCGGCGGCGTCGCGCCAGCCGAGAGATTTGAGTTCGAACTCGTTGATCCGGTTCTGGACCGCCGTATTTGGGGCGGCTACGATATTATCGAGTTGCCAATCGCCGGCTGAAGCACTTTTAATTCAAGCAAATGCGTCGTCACAGGTGATTCTACCCGCTCGGAATTTGTCCTATTCGGCTGCCACCGCCTTACCGCTGGCGCGTTCGATACGGGAAATCATGTCGTCAACAGGGACGACATTGGCGAAGGCGAGCCCGAGGGTGGTGTGCACGGCGCGCTTGATTTCTTCCACGGTCAGGCCGCCGGCTGGGAACGTCTCCGTACCGTCCTCCATGAAGAAGACGTGATAGTCGCGCATGCCGGCTTCGCGCGTCGTCGTCTCGCAGCAGATATTTGTGCAAATGCCGCTGACGATGATGGTGTCGACGCCGTTGGCGCGCAGCACATTGTCGAGGTCGGTGCCGCTGAAGGCGCCGTAACGCGGTTTTTCGAGAACGATGTCGCCGGCCCTGACCTCGAGCCCGGGATGCAGCTTAGCAGTCTCGGAGCCATTCATAATATAGCCCTCGCGCACCGCATCGACCAGCTCACCCATGGTTCCGAGATTGCTGCCATCTGGCCTGGTCACGTGGCGGGTATGGATGACCATGATGCCGGCCTGGCGGCAGGCTTCTGCCAAACGATTCACGACCGGCAACAGGGCGAGGCCATCGGGGGCCGAGAGCGGCGTGCCTTCGATAAATGCAACCTGCATATCCACATTGATGAGCGCCATTCGCGCCGGGTCGACTGCATATTCGGTCATCGGGTGCTCCTGTAGCCTGATTGAAGACCTGGCAATTCTAGCCTGTGAAAGTGTGTCGTAGATACCGCGACTTAAGAAGCGTGCTTTGAATAGGGGCAGGAGGTCATCGGCCAACCGATGTTCGAGCGTCAGGCTGGATCGTAATAGTGAATTTCGAACATCACGCAGCCGCCTTCTGATTTAAACGGCCCATGGTCGGTCTCGGGCGGTCGGCAAGCATAGGTCGGTGGCTTGAAGTTCTCACCGCCCTCTCCGGCGGCGTCATTACCGACGGTTAAATCGCCCGACAGCAGATAGACCTCTTCCCAATAATCATGACGGAAGGGCGCTGTGGTGTAGACACCGGGCTTGATGCGCAGCAGCCGCGTCCGCCCGCCGGTTTTCTTGTCTTCGTCGAGATTGCCGGCCAAAATTTTCTGCTCGATGCCGAGCGGATAACCAGGCGGCGTCTCCCATCCTGCCTCCATATCGAGGGCATGGAATTCAAGGTGCTGTTTATCGATAGCCATTGCGTTTTGTCTCCCTATTTTTCGCTCGATTTGTCGAGCGAGTCTTGCAGGCTGTAACTATTCATCATGCGGCCCATGAGCTCGGCCGCGCTGTCCCAATCATAGGTGCGATAGGAATGTCCCTTGGTGACGAAGCTGGCGCCAGCATAGAACATCTCATATTGCACATGGCGCGAGGCGAATTCGCTGCCCACTGCATCCCATGCCAGTTTGAAAAATTTTACCCGCTCCTCCGGTTCAAACACCGGTGACCCCTGAGTGCGCTGAATATATTTGGCGATTTCCGGGTTAGCGAAATCCGCCGCCGCAGACGGCAGCATGATCATCCCACCACCAGCCAATTCCCGAAGCGTGGCGATTACGCGCGGATAAAGCTGTTGGGTTTGCACCTGGGCAGCGTAGAGGGTGTGGCGATCAACGACGAAATAGCGCCCCCATTGTTGTCCCTTCACTTCCATCGCGTTCAACATGGCATCGACCAGGGCCGCGTCCGCCGCCAATTGACCCAACATCTCGCGCACCGACGGCAGGCCGATGATGCCGTTGGCCTCAGCGACCTTATGGGCCAAGCCAAGCAAGAAGCGCATCTTCACATTGAGGCGAATTTGGCATTGGTAGTTTTGGTGCACATGCGACGGCGTGACGTGGAATTGCTGGCTGCACATGGTCACGTCACCGGCGATAAACACTCGCTCCCACGGCACTTTGACATCATCGAAATAGAGCACCGCGTCATTCTCATCAAAACGGTAGGAAAGCGGATTGTCGAACTCCGAGACTGCCGCTTCTTCGTAAGACTTGCGCGACAGGATCTTTAAACCCTTTTGGTTCATCGGGATGGCGAAGGAAAGCGCGTAAGGCTCTTCACCTTCCTTCAAGGGTTGGATCGTGGTCACCCAGACTTCGTTCGACATGATGCAGCTGGTACCCAGCATCTTGGCGCCGCGAACGGTGATGCCCTCGGCATCCTCGTCGACCAGCCGGGCGGTGAGGAACGGATCGTCCTGATCGCCAGCGCTCTTTGAGCGGTCAGCCTGGGGATTTATGATGACATAGCTTAAGTACAGATCGTTATCGCGCGCGTAGCGGAAATAATCGCGCAGCGCGCCGGCGCGCGCCGGGTTCCATTCGTCGAAGGCTGTACCGCCCATGATCATCCCAGCGAGGCCCGAAGCGACATGGTCCGGCGAACGCCCGAAAAAGCCGAAATGACATTCGGCCCATCTTTCCAGGGCGCGGCGACGCGCCACCAGCTCTTCGTAGTTTTCCGCGAGCTGCCAGCAGCGATTGACCTGCCCACCGCTATCGGGTGACACGAAGGTCAAGGCCTCGACATTCTCCGGTGCCGCCTGAAAATCATAGAGCCGAGCCGAGGTCGCCACTGAATTGCGGTACGCCGGGTGGCTCGTGACGTCCTCAACCCGCTCGCCTTTTAAAAACACCTCGCGCCCATCGCGCAAAGCGTTTAGATGCATCTCACCGGTTTTAGTCATTGCTTCGCGCCATAACGAGATTTCCAAAACTGTCGACTTCGCCAATCAGACCGGGATCAATGAAGATCGTTGCGTCCGGCTGTTCTAGGATGGCCGGCCCCGGCACGATAGCACCGGCCGGGAGCGCAAGGCGATCATAGATCGCGGTATCGCGCCACTCTCCGTCGGACCATACCGGACGGCTGCCGGCGCGCGCGTTTTCCAGGCTGGCATCAGCCGGCGGGGCGAGCACCGCAAGGTCGAACCCTTCGCGCGGCACCAACGCGGTCAGGCGCAAATTCAGCAGGCGGATGGGAATGCCGTCGAGCAGGCGGCCATAGACCTCACGGTAGCGCGCCTCAAAAGCGCTGCGGAGAGCCGCCGCATCGCTATCGGGGCCATCGGTCAGTTTTACATCGACCGTATGGCTCTGACCTTGATACGACATATCAGCGGCGTATGAATAACTCGCGCCCGCGCCGACAAGATCACCACCCTCGCGTGCCATCGCCGCCATGCGCGCCTTCATGTCCGTCAGGTCGAGTTCTGGCAACAGCCAGTTGACCGTCACCACCGCATCGTGGCGCATATCCGCGATGGCGCAGCCAAGCGCGCTGATCACGCCGGGATAGCGCGGCACCAACGCCTCGGCGAGGCCGACCTCGTGCAGCAACGCGCCGGCATGGAGCGCGCCGCCGCCGCCGAACATCATGGCAACGAATTTGCGCGGATCATGCCCGCGCTCGATGGAGACGAGGCGGATAGCGCCGGCCATGAGGCCGTTGGCAACCCGGATGATGGCGGCGGCAGCGGCTGTCACATCGAGCCCGAGTGGCACCCCGACATGGGCATGGATCGCCGCCGCTGCCGCCGCCTTGTCGAGGCGCTGGAGTTTATCGCCGATCGGGCGCTCGGCATTGATGCGGCCGAGCACCACATTGGCATCCGTCACGGTTGGGCGTGAATTGCCCAAGCCATAACACACCGGCCCGGGGTCCGACCCAGCCGATTCAGGCCCGACCCGCAACAGCCCGCCGCCATCGACCCAGGCGATCGAGCCGCCGCCGGCGCCGATGGTGGTGATCTCGACCATCGGGGTGCGGATGACCAGGCCAAAATCAATCGATGTTTGCGGACTGGTGGCGTGCACGCCGTTGGTGACGACCGAGACATCAAAACTGGTGCCGCCCATGTCGCAAGTGATGACGTTATCAAAACCGGCGGCGCGGGCGATATGGCCGCCGGCGACGACACCCGCTGCCGGCCCCGACAGCGCGGTACGAATCGGCAACCGGCGCGCCGTTGCCACATGCATAATGCCGCCATTGGATTGGTGGATAAACACTTCACCGCCAAACCCGTCCGCCGCCAAAGCCGCTTCCAGGCGCTCGAGATAATGGCCCAAGACCGGTTGCAGGTAAGCGTTAAGGGCAGCCGTCGAGGCGCGCTCGAACTCGCGGATTTCAGGTAGAATTTCGCTCGACGCCATGACGAAGTCATTCGGCCAAACATCGCGCGCCGCTGCCAACGCGGCCCGTTCATTGGCGTTGTTGGCGTAGGAGTTAACGAAAAAGATCACCAGCGCCTCGGCGCCCTGCGCCGCCAATTGCGCCGCCGCCGCACGCACTTCCGCGCCATCAACCACTTGGCGCACGGTGCCGTCTGCCAGGGTGCGCTCTGCGACTTCGAGGCTGAAATCGCGTGGCACTACCGGCGCATAGCTGCCCCACAGGCCCCAAGTTTCCGGTCGGTCGCGACGCCGCATTTCAAGCACGTCGCGAAATCCCGTGGTGACGATCATGCCGGTGCGCCCGCCGCGCCGTTGGAGGAGCGCGTTGGTGCCGACCGTGGTGCCATGCACGATGGTCTCTATACCCGCCACTGCGCCTGCAGCTTGGCTGACGCCACGCGCGAAGCCATCCGCCTGGTTGTCGGGTGTCGTAGGTACTTTGACGATGGTGGCGCGGCCGCTCGCGCGGTCAATGGCGAACACATCAGTGAAGGTGCCGCCGACATCAACACCAACGATAACGCCGGCGCTCATGTTCGTGCCGCCGTTCGGTAGGCTTGCGTTGCCGCCGCGTCTACCTGCCCCTGTTCATCGAGCGCCACACCGTAGTCGCGGGCCGCAGCATCGCGGCTGACATAGCCGAGGCGCACGTCTTCCGCGACCGCGTCAGGTGTGCGTTCGAAGGCGTTGCCATAGCCGCCGCCACCTGGACTTTCGAGGCGCAAGCGCTGGCCACGGGTGATCTTCAGCCCGGTCATTTTGGAAACCAGCGGCGGCGTGCGTCTGCCACCGTCACTGTCATATTCAAATATATTGCAGGCACCGGGACCGCCGCCGACCACGCCTTGCGGGGGATAGCGCCCGCGCTCGCCAAACAAAAACACGTCCGCCGAGCGCTCCAATAGTTCAATCTCATAGACACCGCCAAGGCCGCCGCGATGCCGGCCTGGCCCGCCGCTATCGACCCGCAGCGCCCATTGGCTGAACATCACGGGATAGGCGGCCTCTAGAATTTCGACTGGCGGAATGGTGGCAGTCGAGATCGGTGCATTGCCGTGACTGAGGCCGTCGCCTTCAGGGTGGCCGCCATGGCCGCCGCCGAAAAACGAGAACATCACCCAGCGCCGGCCATCTTCGCGATGCCCGGTGAGCGAGAGCGCGTTGATGGTGCCATAGGCGCAGCCGTTGGAGCGCTCTGGCGCGGCTTCGGCCAAGGCGCCGAACACCACATCGATCAGACGTAGGATGGTTTCAGTATACCCGCCGACTGGCCGCGGCGCCGTGGCATGCAGGATCGAGCCATCGGGGATGACGAATTCGATCGGCTCGAGCACGCCGGCATTGGCCGGCACATCGCGGAAGATATGTTTGAGCGCCACATAGCAGGCGGCGATGGCGGTCGCGCGCGAGATGTTGACGGGGCCGGCGCAGGCTGGCGCGGAGCGGGCAAAATCCAGCGTCATGCAGTCGCCTTGGATTTTCATATCGAGCGCGATGGGCAACGGTTCATCAACGATGCCGTCATTGTCGAGCCAATCGTCGCAGGAATAAACGCCGTCCGGCAGCGCGGTGATATGCGCCCGCATCAGGCGTGCGGCGCGCGCGCGCAATTCGGTAAATGCCTCCTCCACCAGCGCATCGCCATATTCGTCGAGCAATTCGCAGAACCGCCCGACGCCGAGATCGAGGGCATTTATCTGGCCGTTCAAATCGCCGTAAAGGCTGACCGGCTGGCGTGAATTTGCTTTGAGGATATCGACGATATCCTCATTCAGCGCGCCGCCTTCGATCAGTTTGACCGGTGGGATCAGCATGCCTTCCTGGAAGCTCTCGACGGCGGCGGGATTATAGTTCCCCGGCACATTGCCGCCGACATCGTGCCAATGGCCGACCGATGCCATGTAACAATAAAGTTCACCGCCACGGAAGATCGGCCGCACCAGCTTGAAATCGGAAAGATGCGTGCCGCCCTCATAGGGGTCGTTGAAAATAAAAACATCGCCGTCGCCGAGGCTCGCCCCGCGCGCCACTTTGTCGATCACCATTTTCACCGCGAACGACATGGCGCCGACGAAGATCGGCAGGCCTGACTTGCCTTGCGCCAGGGTCGCGCCGCTATTGCGGTGGTAAATGCCGTGCGAGGCGTCATGCGCCTCGGCAATGATCGGATTGAAAGCGCTGCGGAACAGCGTCGCGTCCATCTCATCAACCACCTGCTCGAAGCGGCCCTGCAAAACGGCGAGCGTAACCGGGTCGATGCTCACAGCGTGCATTTATGCAGGGTGCCGGCCTTCATGATAACGGACAGATGCGCCCCCTGATGCTGCAGGAGATCGATATTGGCGAGGGGGTCGCCGTCCACCAGCAGCAGATCGGCGATGGCGCCGGTTGCGACGGTGCCCAACTGCCCTGCCCTATTGAGCAGTGCTGCATTGGTTCGGGTGGCGGCAGTGAGTGCCTCGGCTGTTGACGTGACTTCGGCACGGAGCACTAGTTCCATTGCCTGAAATTCATGGAGCGGCCCGATTAAATCGCTGCCGAGGCCGAGCTTGACGCCGGCGGCCTGACAATGGGCGACGGCGCGTTGGGCGTCTTCGAACAGGGTGCCGAGTTTGTCGGCGAAGATGGCGGGCAAGCCGAGGCTCGGGCCGCGCGCCTTCATCATGTGAATGGTTGAGAGTGTCGGCACCACATAGGCGTCGCTGGCAGCGACATATTCCGCCGTCTCGCGATCAATCAAGCTGCCATGTTCGATCGAGCGCACGCCGTAGTCGACGCAGCGCCGCGCCGCGCTTGCCGTGTGGGCGTGGGCCATGACATAGGTGCGTCGCGTCGCCGCCTCCTCTACTGCGGCGCGGATCTCGGCTTCCGAATATTGATCCATCCACACCGGGTCTGACGGGGAAAGCACCCCGCCCGACAGCATCAGCTTTATTTGCGTTGCGCCCTTGCGCAGTTCTTCGCGCGCCGCCTTCCGGACTTCGTCCACGCCATCGGCAACAGCGCAGATCGGGCCGTGATAGGCGGCGCAGGCGCAGGGCTCGAAATGTGTGTTGGGGCGCATATCGCCGTGACCGCCGGTTTGGCTCAATGCCTTGCCGGCGTGAAAAATGCGTGGCCCGGGAATCAAACCATCTTCCACTGCCCGCACCAGGCCAATATCGGCGCCGCCGGCATCGCGCACGCTGGTGTAGCCTCTGTCGAGCGTCGCCTTCAAATTCACATTGGCGTGCTGATGCAGCAGCGACGGCGGCATGATATCGAGATTGGCGACGTTCAAATCTGCCAGCAACGCATGGTAATGCGCATCAATCAGGCCCGGCATCAGCGTCCGTCCCTCGGCCTCAATCAGCCGGGCGTCCGATAGCGAAATCGGCTGATCAGATATTTCCTTGATGCGGCCGTCTTCGACCAGCACCGCCATACTCTCGCCGGGCACCATCGCGGCGCCATCGAAGATGCGGCAATTGTTGAAGAGAATTCCGCCCATCTTCGATTTATTCCTTCTCTTCGAAGCCGTAATCGCGCTTTGCCCCTTCGCGGGTGACATAGCCATTGCGGATATCGGCGAGAATTTTGTCGCGCGGCCTATCCTTTGCCGGGCCGAAGCCGCCGCCGCCCGGTTGGCGCAATGCCACGCGGTCGCCGGGCGCCAGCACCTGTTGGCCCTTGGGGTGGACCGTCTTGCCATTGACTAGATGCTCGCGCAACGGACCGTTGCCACCGCCCAACAGGCCCATCGGCGGAAACTCACTGCGGTTGGCCATCGAGAAAACCGTCATCGGGTGGCCACTGTCATTGCGAATGATGATCTCCTGGCCGAGGCCGCCGCGCGCCGCGCCGGCACCGCCTGAATCCGGCAGCAGGGCGCGCCGCTCAACCAGCGTGCTGGTGACCCCTTCCCAGACTTCGGTCGGCACCACCGCCATGTTAGACGGACCAGGCACTGTCGCCGGGCCGTCATGGCCATCGAGCGCGCCAAAACCGCCGGCGGCAAAATAGATGGTGGAGACGCCGCGCCCGTCTTTATGGGTGCCGACGAAATTCATCAGATCAATCATGCCGGTATCGGCCTGCACGTCTTGCGGCGCGGCCTCGGCCAAAGCACCAAAGATCAGCGGCGACACAAAATGGCCGATGATATGGCGCCCACCAGTTGGCGACGGCGGCTGAGCATTAAGGATGCAGCCCTTGGGTGCGCTGACATGGATCGGTTTGGTCGAGCCTTCATTGTTGGGCAGCGACGGCACGGTCAGGCATTTCATGGAATAAAGCGACATGGCGTTGGTGTAGCAATAGGGCACGTTGATACCGCGTTGCACGGCCGCATCGGTGCCATCCATATCGATGCGCACGCTGTCGCCTTCGACATCGACACGGCAGGCCAGGATGATGGCCTCGTCGATGCCCTCGATACGGATGCTGTTGCGATAGGTACCGTCGCGGATGTTCAATATCGCCGCGCGCGTCATACGCTCCGACTGGTCGCGGATGGCGCCGGACAATTCGCTGAGATCATCGAGGTCGTACTCCTCCATGAACTCGAGCAGTTGCCGGCCGCCGACCTCGTTGCAGGCGACATTGGCCATCACATCGCCGATCACCTGTTCCGGCACGCGCACATTGACGGCGATCAGATCGAGGATGAACTGATCGACCTCGCCCTCGCGTACCAGTTTGCAAAGCGGCAGACGCAGTCCTTCATGATAGATTTCCGTGGCCATGGTACCGAAGCCGGTGCCGCCGACATCGGGCAGATGGGTGATGCTCATGGTGTAACCGACCAGCTTTTCGCCGCGGAACACCGGACGCATCACGGTGATATCGTACATATGCCCGGTGCCGATCCAGGGATCGTTGGTCGCCAGCACATCGCCGGGCTTGAGCGTGTGCGGCGGAAATTTTGCCATGGTGTGGGCCATGGTGAGCGGCGCGGTGCCGATGAAGGGTGGCGCGCTCCAGCGCCCTTGCGCGAGCAAATGCCCTTCGGCGTCGGTCACCACAGCGGTTAGATCATAGGCCTCGCGCACAATCGTCGAAAAAGATGTGCGCACCAGGGTCGAGACGATCTCATCGGTGATCGAAATCAATCGATCCCACATGATGCCGAGGCTGATAGCGTCCAATTGTTTTCCCCTAGCGGTCATGATTGCGCTGCCAATTCGGCGATCAGGTTACGCCTTTCATCGACCCGTACCACGTCCCCCGGGCCAATCACGCAGGTCGATTCGCGTTCTTCGATCAGCGCCGGGCCGATCACCTCGGTACCCGGCGCCAGAAGGCCGCGCGTATAAACTGGGCAATCGTGGTACCTATCGTTGAAATAGGCTTTGCGGCTGCCTTTGCGTGCGTCCCCCGACGCGGCGGCATCCTCCAGCACAAAACCGTCGGCCAGGCTCACGTCCGGCCCGACCGCCTCGACCTTCCAGGTGATGATTTCGAGCGGCTCGTCCAGGCTACTAGAGGAAAAAGTCGCGGCATAGGTCTGGCGAAACAACTCGGGCAGGCGTGCAAAAAGATCCGCCATCGCAGCACCGTCCGGCAGGTCGACCTCGACTTCATATCCTTGCCCTTGGTAGCGCATATCGAGGCGGCGGCGCAGACGAATTTCTGCAGCACCAACGCCAGCCTGGAGCAGGAGTTCCGATGCCTCCTGTTCCATCGCCCGGAAGCCAGCGGCGAATCCCTCACTGTCGACGGAGGTGATCAGACAGGGCTCAGAACGCGCCAGCTCAAAAGCGAGCGGGCTCACCAACAGACCAAATGCCGACATCACGCCGGCGCCAGCCGGAAAGACGACGCGTGAAATTTTTAGCTTGCGCGCCACGCCCATGGCGTGCGCCGGGCCCGATCCGCCGAATGCCACCATGCTGGCGCCGCGATAATCGAAGCCGCGCTCAGAAGCATGGATGCGGAAGGCGCGTGCCACGTCTTCATTGATAATTTCATGCATGCCCCAGGCGGCGCGCTCAACCGTTACGCCGAGGAGTTTGGCGACGCTTGTGTCTATCGCGGTGCGTGCCGCTGCTACGTCGAGCTTCATATCGCCGCCGAGGAAAAAATCCGCGTCGAGATAGCCCAGCACCAAATTGGCATCGGTCAACGCCGCCTGGCTGCCGCCTTTGCCGTAGCACGCCGGGCCCGGATCGGCACCAGCCGAGCGCGGTCCGACGCGGATCAGGCCGCGCTCGTCAACTTCGGCGAGGCTGCCGCCGCCCGAGCCGATTTCGACCATGTCGATCACCGGCACTTTGACCGGCAAGCCGCTGCCGCGCTTAAAATCATGTAGCCGCGCGATCTCGAGATCATACTGTTTGAGCGGCTGAAAATTGTTTACCAGAGCGCCCTTGGCTGTGGTGCCGCCCATGTCGAACGACAACAGCGCGGGAAGGTTAAGCGCGCGGCCGTGAAATGCTGACATCAGCGCGCCCGCCGCCGGCCCGGATTCAAGCACACGCACCGGATAGCGCCGCGCTACGTCGGGCGTCAACATGCCGCCGGATGAGGTCATCACCAGCAGGCGGCCCAAAAACCCGGCCGCCTCCAGGCCATCCGCCAAGCGCTGCAAGTAACTGTCGAACAACGGCTGGGTGTAGGCGTTTATCGTCGCCGTGGTCCAGCGCTCGAATTCGCGCATGTTGGAAAAGATATCGGCCGAGGTCGATACGTAGAGATCGGGAAAATCGCGCTCGGCCACTTGCCGCGCCGCGTTTTCATGCGCCGGGTTGGCATAAGAATGGAGAAAACAGATGGCCAGCGCCTCGATGCCCTCATCTACCAGTTCGGCGATGGCGGCGTGGACGGCTGCCTCATCGAGCGCAGTTTCCACTGAACCGTCGAACTTCACCCGCTCCGCCACTTCGCGACGGAGTTGGCGCGGCACCAGCGGTTCGGGGAATTTTAGGCGAAGATCGAACACTTCGTAGCGAGTCTCGCGCGCCATATCGAGCACGTCGCGGAAGCCTTCGCTCACCACCATTCCGGTGCGCGCACCACGGCGCTCGATGACCGCGTTGGTCACCAACGTGGTGCCATGAGCGATCGATTCAAGCTCGGCGATGGCGACATTCTTACGCGCCAATAGATGTTTGCAGCCTTCCAGCACCGCGCGCGACGGATCGTCCGGCGTGGTCAGTTGCTTATGGATGAACATTTCGCCGCGCGCCTCGTCGAACAAGGCGAAATCGGTGAAGGTGCCGCCGATATCGACGCCCAAACGATAACTCATCGTGTCAACGCATTCTCATTTGGCGCGCCAATCACCAAGCTTTTCGACCGCGTCGGCGACGCGCAGCACCGTGAGGTCATCGAAATGGCGACCGACAATCTGCAGGCCGACGGGCATGCCATCGATCATGCCACAGGGTACGCTGATCGCCGGATGGCCGGTGGTGCTGAATTGGGGGACATTGTTAAGCATATTGAGAGCGCGGAACATATATTCCTTGAACGGCGCGTCGGGCGGCGGGATAGGCCCGGGCAGTTGCGGAATGGTTGGCATGACCAGGACGTCATTCTCCTCCAGCGCCGCATCATAAGCGCGCTTCAGGCTGCCGCGCTGGTTCTGGGCTTTGGCATAGTAGCGCCCGTGATAATGGCGCCTGAGATATTCGCCCATTAATAGGACATTGATCACCGTTGGCGGGATGTCGTTCGGTCGGGCGCGGAAGCTGCTCGCGACGTGATCGAGCATGGGCGTGTCGTAATACCCTTGCCAATTGGTGCCGAGGCCGGAGCCGTGAAACAGCGTCTCGACCGCACCTTCTGCCACCAACGCGAACCAAATTCGTATGCCATCAAAATGCATCGGCACCGAAGCCTTCTGCACCACCGCGCCGTTCTTCTTGAGACCTTTCAGCGCGGCGCGCACCTTGGCATCGACACGGCGGTCGCTTGGCTGCAGTTGAATGTCGGGCCAGGTGTCCGCCTTATGGCCAAAACCCTCCTCGAGCACGCCAATTTTGAGCCCCTTACAGCCTTGCCCGATGGCCGGCATATAGTCGCGCACATAATCCTCGGGGATGACGCCGCGCTGGCGTGGATCGAATGGGTCTGGCCCGGCCAGCACCGATAGGAGGCGCGCCACATTCTCGACGCTGTTGGCCATCGGCCCGACAATATCGTGCGACATTTCGATGCCCATGCAGCCGGTATAGGGCACCAGGCCAAACGTCTGTTTGAGGCCCACAACCCCGCACCAGGCGGCAGGGATACGGATCGAACCGCCCTGATCGCCACCGAGCGCGAGTTCGACATCGCCGGCCGCAAGTGCCGCAGCACTGCCCTTCGACGAGCCGCCCGGTGAATGGGTGGGGTTGTGCGGGTTGCGGACCGGGCCGTAGGCGCTGGTGTGGCCGCCAGAAGAAAACGAGAAATCTGACGATGCGGTTTTGCCGGCGATCACCGCGCCGGCGTCGAGCAAGCGGGTGACGACCGTGGCGTCGATTTGCGGCACGTAGCCCTCGAGCACCCGCGAGCCGTTCATCATCGGCACGCCGGCCACGGAAACCGTGTCTTTGATGCCAACCCGCTCACCGGCCAGCGGGCCGCTTGGAGCGCCCTTGATATCGGTCAGCCAATACCAGGCATTGTAGGGATTTTCCTCCGGCCTCGCGCGGCGTCCTGGCGTGCGCGGATATTTGACCTCCGGACGCTCCTCGACCATGTCGTCGATACGCCTGAGCGCGCGGATGCCGCCCGACATGGCGTCGCGATATTCGCCGGCGCGCTCAGCCGTCATTTCGATGCCGAAATCCTCGGCGATGTCGAGCAATTGCGCGACGCTGGGGAGATTTGGACCTATCGACATAACGTTCCTTTCGATTTTTCTAAACTTATCGCGGCGCGCCCGGCGTTGCTACAAAAGCCTCTTTGCCAGTCGGGCCGGCGGCGGATTCCACATGTACGCGCGATCCGGCCGGCAGCGGCCCATCAGCCAAAAACACCACCGCCCGCACGCCGCAATCGAGCCAAACCGTTGCGACCTGCAGAGGCAAATGCGGGCGAAAATTGGGCGACAAGCTGTGGTGGAGTGTGGCCGTTGTCTGCACCCGCCCACCGTTATCCGCCGGCTGCCAGGCGACGGTTTCGCTCAAACAATGCGGGCAGATTTCACGCGGCGGCCAATGCGCGCGGTGGCAGGACTGGCAATGCGGCAAACTGAGGGTGCCTGCTGTCATCCGCCACCCCCGGCAGCCAGAATAACCGCCGAGGAACAAAGGCCGCGGTCGAAATTCACTGTGCCGTAGCCTGAAACCAGCCCGACACCGGCGTTCTCCACTTGAATGCCCAGCGCCTGCCCTGTCACTTGGCGCAGGCCTTCCGTCATACCGACAAAGCCGCCGACGGCGCCGGCCTGCCCGAGCGACAATTGCCCGCCGCCGGTATTGAGCGGCAGGCCGCTGCCATCGGCGGTAAGGTCGGTCGCGCGGACAAATGCCGGCGCTTCGCCGGCAGCACAGAAGCCTAAGCCCTCAAGCTGGAACATCACGATTACCGGATAATCGTCATAAGCCTGGAGAAACGCCATGTCGCCCGGCCCGAGCCCGGCGGCCTGGTAGAGGACGTCGCGATCCATTGCCCAGCCGCCAGAAATTTGCACGTCGTTCTCGGGGTAGGCGTTGTGGCGCTCTATGCCGGCCAGAATGCGCCCATAGGGTAGCCGGCAAGCTTTCGCGCGGTCTTCGCTCATCACCAGGAAAGCCTCCGCCCCGCTGCACGGCATGACACAATCGTTAAGGTGCAACGGCTCAGCAATGGGTCGCGAACCCAAATATTCTTCGATGGTCAGCGGCTTCTTTAAAAGCGCGTGCGGAAATGCCGCTCCATTGTGGCGCTCGGCAACACAGATACGCCCCATATCCTCCCGTGTGGCGCCGGTGCGTTCCATATAATGGCGCGTGATGAGGGCGAAAGGCAGATTGGGGCCGGCCTCGCCGTAAGGCATCGCGCCGTCGCGCGAAAAGCTGCTGTAATTCTCCATCAACGAACCGAAGGCGTTACCGCCCAGAACATCAGCGGCAAGACAGGCCACGATTTCGGCGTCGCCAGCTTCGACTGCGCGGGCGGCGTGGCGGAGCGCAATCGGCCCCGAGGCGCCGCCCATCGGTAAATCTTCGAGCCAGCGCACAGTGAGGCCGAAATACTCGGTCAGCGACACAGCGGTATCGGGCCTGAGTGTGTAGCTGGCGGTGATCAGGCCGTCGATCTCGTGCTTGGCGATGCCCGATTGTTTTACGAGTTCGGCGAGCGCTCGGCCAAACCACCAATGCACGCCATGTTCGGAGCGCCGCGCATAGGGAATGGTAACCGGCACCGCAGCGGCGACACCTGCATAACCGCGCGCCAAGCGCGCCGTCACGCCACCTTGCCCGCGCGCGCCAACGTCTCCTTAAAAGCGGCGAAGACTGTGCCAGTCATGGCTTCAGGTTTCGGCTACAGCCCCATCTCATCCAACAACGGCGGCCATTTATCGGCCCAGGGACGGGCTTTCTCGAAATTGGCGCAGGCGCGAATTACCGCCGGATCGTCGAGATGGCGGCCGATGATTTGTAAACCAACGGGCAGGCCGTCTTTGGTGAAGCCGGCGGGGACGGAGGCCGCCGGTTGACCGGTCATGTTGAAGGGGAAGGTAAACGCCAGCCATTGGAACGGCGGCACAATCTGCCCGTCGATCTTTTCGATGCCCTGGATATGCAGACCAAACGCCGGAACCGTGAGCGTCGGCGTCAGCAGCAAATCATAATTCGCCATGAATTCCGCCGATCTGTTGGCGACCGCTTTGCGCGCCATCAAGGCGTCGGTGAAAGCTTCCGCGGTCCACGGTGCGCGGATGAAATCAACGAGATGCGGCGTCATATGATGAGCATGCTCATCGACCAGCTTGCGCAATCCGACCAGATCGGATTCGGCGGCGACAAGGCCCCAGAACGCGGCATAGGGATCTTCCCAACCGGGATCGGCTTCTTCCACGGTGCAGCCGAGTTCGCTGGCAAATACCTGGGCCGCGTCGCCGACAATCTGGCGCACTTCAGGATCAACTGCCGCATAGCCCCAGTCGGCGCTATAGGCAACGCGGAGGCCCTTGAGGTCGCCCTTAAGGCTTTCCATCCAATCGAAATTGGCCTCGGGCAGCGTGCGCCGGTCGCGCATGTCAGGGCCGGAGATAACGGAGAGCATGAGAGCACTGTCAGCGACGGTGCGGCTGATCGGGCCGATGCATTCGAGGCTTTCCCAGCTTGAGACGCCGGGCAGGGTCTCGTCTTTTGTGCCCGGCCACAGCGGCACGCGGCCCATCGATGCCTTGATGCCGACCAGGCCGCTGAACGAAGCCGGAATACGTACCGAGCCGCCGCCGTCGCTGCCGATCGCGAACGGCCCCATGCCGGACGCCACCGCCGCGCCGGCGCCAGCGCTTGAACCGCCCGGCGTGCGCTCCAGATTCCACGGATTGCGGGTCGTCTCAAACACCGGATTATGACCGACGCCGCTATAGCCGAACTCGGGCACATTAGTTTTGCCGGTGACGATGGCGCCGGCGGCGCGCAGGCGCTCGACCACGATATCATCGACGCCGCCATTGAAATCCTTATAGATGAACGAGCCCGAAGCGGTGGGCAAATCCTTCGTACAGATCAAATCCTTGACGCTGACCGGAACCCCGGCAAGCGGCCCCGGATCCTTGCCCGCCATGATGTCGGCCTCAAGCTGCTTGGCCGCGGCGCGCGCCAGCTCGGGCCCGGGGGTGCAAAAGGCGTGCAGCACAGGCTCAAGTTTTTCCATGCGCGCGATATTGGCGTCGATCACCTCGACCGGCGAAAGCTCCTTGGCGCGTACCTTGCTAGCCAGCGTAACCGCGTCCATGCGGCAGATTTCATTGCCATTCGCCATTGTTCCCGTCTCCCCAATTTTGTTCGCTTCTGCGCCGCATTGTGTCCGCAGGAACCCAAACACCCAAGCAATATTTCTCTGAACGTGTCTGTAGGCCGCTTCGGCAGGGCCCGAGTGACGCCGACGAAATCCTCGTACCTATCAAAACCGTCTTCGCGCATCCTTATATTGGAAATAATATCAATATATTTTCATTTGTTTACAGATGTATATACGTTTTTATTAATATATTAGATTAATAATAATGCCGTAACTCCGGCATGGTACGCCAAGACCGATCGCCATTTTCACCCTGAGATATTTGTGAATTTGTTGCCTGAGGCTCTATCCACTGGACAGCGGCGCGCCAAATAAAACAAACTCGAACCGTGACCGACCAAGCCATGAATACGCTCGTTATTGGGAGCGGCACGATGGGGCCGAGCCTGGCGCTTTGTTTGGCCCTCGCAGGCCATCATACGGTGCTTGCGGCGCGGCGCAGCGAAGCGCTGGCCGGGGCCGAGGGCGCTATCGAAATCGGCTATCGCGAGCTTGCCGACGCGGAGCTTTTGCCTGGTGCTGCCGAGGGCTGGCGCGGCCGTCTCTCATTCACCACCGACATTGCGGTAGCGGCACAGAATGTCGACGTCGCGTTTGAGGCAATTTCCGAGATTGCCGCCGAAAAGCAGGCGCTATTCGCGGCGCTTGACGCCATTGCACCGCCTGAGGCGATCCTCGCCAGCACCACTTCCGGCATGGCGGTCAATATCATTGCCGCACAATGCAGCCGGAAGGAGCGGATCGCGGTAGCCCATTTCGCCAATCCACCGCATTTGATGCCGGTCGTCGAAGTGGTACCGGGCAGTGCCACGGATAGCACCGTCATGGACCGGCTCTGCACATTCGTGAGCGGTCTCGGTAAACAGCCGGTCCGTCTCAAACGCGACCTTGCCGGACATTTGTTTAACCGCCTGCAATTTGCCCTAATGCGCGAGGCCTTCGCCCTGGTGCGGAGCGGAGTCGCCGATGCGGAAGACATCGACAAGGTGGTGAAAGAGGGTTATGCGCTTCGCCTCGCGGCCGAAGGGCCACTTGAGAAGGCCGATCTCGCCGGTCTTTCCTTGGTCGCCAGTGTGGCGCGCTATATATACCCCGATCTCGACAGCAGTCAGACGCCTGAGGATTTGACCGGTATGATCCTGGACGGCGATAGTGGCGCCGAGGCCGGGCGCGGATTTTACGACTGGACTCCAGAACGCAGCGCCGCCGTCATCGCCGAGCGCAATCAGGAAGTTATCCGCCATCTCAAGCGCTTGCGCGTAAAGCATGATAAAATGGGTAACCAATAGGGAATGGATATGCTTCAAAATAGCGACCCGGTATTGCGCCGCAGCCTGCTCTTCACCCCGGGCTTGCGCACCGAGCGTTTCGCCAAGGCGCTTTCTGGGCCGGCCGATATGGTGTGCATCGATCTCGAAGACGGCGTCGCGCCTGATTTCAAGGTCGAGGCGCGCGACAAGGCCATCCCTGCCCTGTTCGACGCTACGCTTGGCGGTAGCGCCGCGCGCGCCATGCGCATCAACCCGATCAAAAGCCAGCTTGGGATGCGCGATCTATTGGCGCTATGCGATTTCGGCGCGCCACCGCCTGCTCTGCTGCTGCCGAAGATCGACTCGCCCGAGGAAGTGCGCTGGGCGGCAGAACTCTTGGATGAGGCCGGCTACGAAGCAACTCGGCTGATGGTGATCATCGAAACCGGCCGCGCGCTCGAGGCGGCGCTAGATATCGCGGTCGCCTCCAACCGCATCGACACCATGCTGTTCGGCGCGGCCGACCTTTCGGCCGAGTTTGGTTCATCGCTCGATTGGGAGGCGCTGCATTATGCCCGCGGCCGGGCTGTTCACGCCGCATCGAGCGCCGGACTTGATCTGATCGACGTGCCGAGCCTCGATATCAAGGACGAGGACGGGCTAAAGCGCGAGGCGGGCCTCGCCCAGCGCATGGGTTTTACCGGTAAGGCGGCGATCCACCCGATTCAATTGCCGCCGATCAACGAAGCCTTTTCGCCGAGCGCCGAAACCATCGATTTCGCACGCCGGGTGATCGAAGCTTATGAGAGCAGCGCCCATGGCGTCACCCTGCTTGATGGCAAGGTGGTCGAAATGCCAGTGGTGCGGACGATGCGAAGAGCGCTTGCGATCGCCGATAAAATCGCCGCCAGCACGCGATGACGCCGCTTGCCGGAATCAAAGTCCTCGCCGTCGAGATCGGTGCCGCGGGGCCGTGGTGTTCACGCATGTTGGCCGATATGGGGGCCGAGGTCGTCAAGGTCGAGCCGCTGGAAGGCGATGTGTCGCGCCATTGGGACAGCGTTTGCAACGGCTTTTCCGCCGCCCATGTCTTTCTCAACCGCAACAAAAAATCTCTGACACTTAACCTCAAGTCCGACGAGGGCCGCGAGATATTCCTCAAGCTCGCCGCCGAGGCCGATGTGGTGATAGAAAACTTCCGACCCGGCGCGATGTCCCGCCTCGGCATCGACTACGAGGCAGTGCGCGCGGTTAAGCCGGACATCATCTACGGCCATATTTCGGGCTTCGGTCAAGACGGCCCCTACCGCGACGAAAAAGCCTACGACATGATCATCCAGGGCGAGGCCGGCTATATCCTGATGACCGGCACGGACGAGGCGCCGGCCAAAATTCCCGTCTCGATTTGCGATGAGACCGCCGGCTTTTATGCCGCGCTCGGCATTCTGGGTCTGTTGAACCGCCGTCATCAGAGCGGCGAAGGCGGCGAGTTCGAAGTGTCGATGCTGGAATGCGCCGCCACGCTGCTCGGCTATGCGCCGCACTTTATGTGGCACCGCGGCGAAGAGCCGCTCCGCACGGGCCTGCGCCATGGTCTTCTACTCCCTACGGCCCCTATAAAGCCGCCGACGATCTGTGGTTTTCAATTGCCGTGCTCAGCGAACCGGCGTGGCGCAAATTTTGCGAAGAAGTGATCGAGGCGCCGGAGATGCTTGCCGACCCGCGCTACAAGACCAATGAATCGCGCATCGCCAACCGCGCCAGCCTTGAGGGCCGCCTGGTCGAGCTGTTTATGGGACAGCCCAAGGCCGAATGGTTGAAACGCCTGCGCGCCGCCGGCATTCCCTGCGGCGGGGTCAACACCCTGGGCGAAGTGCTTGAACATCCACAGTTGAAGGCGCGGGGCGCCATCGGCGAGCTGAGTTCTTCAGTCGGGCCGCTAAAGGAATTCTTAAGCCCGATCCGCATCACGGGCCAAGCGCCGGTGTTCGATCACCTGCCCGATCTCGGCGAGCACAGCGAGGAAATTCTGCAGGCACTCGGTTATGACGCAACGGCGCGCGCGCGCCTCAAAGATTCCGGCGTCGTCTAATATAAAAACACGGAGCTCAGCATGAATTTCGAATTCACCCAGGATCAGAAGATTCTGCAATCCGCCATTGTGGATTTCCTCAACAAACTGCCGTTCGACAATGCCTATTGGCGTGAGAAAGAGGAAAAGGCCGAATGGCCGATTGAGTTCTGCACCGCCATGGCGGAAGGCGGCTGGCTCGGCGCGCTCATTCCGGAGGAATATGGCGGCTCCGGCATGGGCCTCACCGAAGGCTGTATCCTGATCGAGGAAATCGGCCGCCATGCCGGCATCAACGCCACCACCGCCGTGCACACCTCCATCTTTGGGCCGTGGCCGCTGATGCTGCATGGCTCGGAAGAGCTTAAACAACGGGTGCTGCCGCGCATCGCCAAGGGCGAATTCATCGCCTTCGCCATCACCGAGCCCGATATCGGCTTCGATACCACGCGCGTCGCCACATCGGCGGTGCCGACGGGCGACGACACATATATCATCAACGGCCAAAAGGCGTTCTGCTCGCGCGTCAAGGAATCGCAAATCCTCATGCTAGTCGCGCGCACAACGCCGTATGAGGAGGCCGAGAAGCGCACCCAGGGCATCACGCTTTTTTTCACCGAACTCGACTGGAGCACCGGCGCGCTCGAAGCACATGAGATGCACAAGATGGGGCGGAACGCCGTGCCGACCTATCAATTCTTCATGGATGATTGGGAGATTCCCGCCGCCGACGTATGCGGCGAGGTCGGGCGTGGGTTCCATTATCTGATCGACACGCTTAATCCGGAGCGCATCGCGGTTGCCGCGCAAGCGGTCGGCCTCGGCCATACCTGTGTCGCCCGCGCGGTCGAGTATGCCAAGGAGCGCGTCGTGTTCGGCCGCCCGATTGGCCAGAATCAGGCAATCCAATTTCCTCTCGCCGATGCCTATAGCCGCCTCGAAGCGGCGCGGCTGATGACCTATAAGGCAGCCTGGTTGTTCGACCGCGGTGAGCCATGCGGCGCCGAATCAAACATGGCAAAGGTGCTGGCATCCGATGCCGCGTTCTTTGCCGCTGACCGCGCGGTGCAAACCCATGGCGGCTATGGCTATGTGCGTGAATTCGATGTTGAGCGCTATTTCCGTGAGCTTCGACTGCTGCAGATCGCGCCGGTCAGCCAGGAAATGGCTTATAATCACTTGGCCCAGCATGTGCTCGGGCTGCCGCGATCCTATTGACCAAACGGCAAACTAGAAAAGGGGAGAGACGAAATGGTTGCACGCATGAAAGAGGTCGGCCCGAACCGCTTCCGTGAGGATTATGGCCGCTACTATGAAGATTTCGAGATCGGCCATATTTACGAACACCGGCCCGGGCGCACCATTACCCAGGCAGACAACACCTGGTTCACGCTCCTCACCATGAACAAGCATCCGTTGCATTTCGACCTCAACTACGCGAAAGACAGCGAGTTCGGCAAACCGCTGGTGAACAGCGCCTTCACCCTCGCGGTCGTGGCCGGGATGAGCGTCTCGGATGTGAGCCAGAAAACCATCGCCAATCTCGGCTGGGACGATATCAAGCTGACCGCCCCGGTGTTCGCCGGCGATACGATCTACGCCGAATCAGAAGTGCTCTCCAAGCGCGAGTCTAAATCCCGCCCGACCGCCGGCATCGTCACAATCAAAACCACCGGCCACAAAGAAGACGGCACGGTGTTTATGACGTTTGAGCGCAACATGCTGATCCCAAAGAGGGGCCACGCGGTGGATGATAAGTCGGAGCTTTACTAGAGTCGGAGCGTGACAAGCCGCTCTTCCCCGGAGGGGAACGAGGGGTTGGGGAGATGGGGCGAACCAAGCGCGAAGCGCTTTTTGCCATTGCGGATGGCGCCTAGCGCTGGCGCGCTTTGGTTCTCCCCTCTCCCAAGCCCTCTCCCCTGCGGGGAAAGGGTTTTGTCACTATCTGAGCGGCTCCAAAATTGAGCAGAAGTTGGCCACCGCCGTCCCGCCCATATTGAAAATCCCGGCGAGTTTGGCGTCCTTGACCTGAATGCCACCGGCGGTGCCGGTCAGTTGTTGGGCGCTGAGGACATGCATCGAAACGCCGGTGGCGCCGATCGGGTGGCCCTTTGATTTGAGGCCGCCCGAGGGATTCACCGGCAGCTTGCCGTCCATCTCCGTCCAACCTTCATGAATCGCTCTTGCGCCTTCGCCGCGCGGCGTCAGGCCCATCGCCTCATATTCGATCAGCTCGGCGATGGTGAAGCAGTCATGGGTTTCGACGAAATCGAGATCGTCGAGCGTCAGGCGGGCATCGCCGAGGGCCTTGCCCCAGGCTTTCTCACAGCCGTCGAACATCAGAATATCGCGCCGGCTCATCGGCAGATAGTCGTTCACATGGGCGGCGGCGCGGAAGATCACCGCCTTGGGCATACGAAGCGCGGTTTCGACATCGCTCAGAATTACGGCGGCGGCGCCGTCGGAGACGAGCGAGCAATCGGTGCGCTTGAGCGGCCCGGCGACGAGCGGATTTTTGTCCGAGACATTGCGGCAAAAATCATAGCCCAGGTCTTTTTGGATCTGCGCCAACGGATTGCGCGCGCCGTTCTTGTGGTTCTTGGTGGCGATCTTGGCCAGGGCGTCCGATTGATCGCCATGGCGCTGAAAATAATTCTCGGCAACGGTGCCGAAGACGCCGGCAAAGCCGCCCTCGATATCAGCCTCTTCCTTTACATAAGAGGCGCGCAGCAGATTTTCGCCAATCGCCGGGCCTTTTGTGTCGGTCATTTTCTCGACGCCGATGACCAGCACAAAACGCGCGCGTTTGGCCTCAATCGTCTTAATGCCCTGATAGATCGCGGAACTGCCGGTGGCGCAGGCATTTTCAACTCGGGTCGCCGGGATAAAGC
Organism: Pseudomonadota bacterium; assembly: GCA_027624955.1. Classification (NCBI taxonomy): domain Bacteria; kingdom Pseudomonadati; phylum Pseudomonadota; species Pseudomonadota bacterium. The sequence continues at coordinate 4,221 of JAQBTG010000028.1, read as the reverse complement.
GGAAGGCGTCGTCGGCTTGTAAGGCAAGAGAGGCGGTAAATTCCTGGCGCGAAAAGCCCGCATTGCAATGTCCGACGAGGATTTCGTCGATATCCGTCGCTTCCAGGCCCGCATCGGCAAGCGCGCCCTGCGCCGCCTTAACGATCAATGATTCGACATCTTCATTTTCATGTTTGCCAAACGGGGTGTGGCTCCAGCCAACGATGCAAGCGGTCATGCGTTCTCTCCTCAAGAATTCATGCGGGTATTATGCTCCTGGCAGATGGAGCAGCAAGCTTTGGTTGGCTGAATTAGTTGCAAAGTATACTATTTAACCTGAGTGCTTGCGGCGAAAACATGGCCTGCGAAATGGGTAATAAAAAGAACCATGCCGAACAAGGGATAGATGCCGTCGAGGCGCCCGCGGATGAGCGATTTCGTGAAACCTCTCCTGCCGAGCGCCGGGAGCTGCGCGATATCGCGCTCGCCCCCTACGCGGCGTTCGAAAAGCGCATTCTCGAGGATATTCTCGGCAAGGTTCAGGCCGGACATCAGATAGTCGGACGGACAGCGCCATGACCCTGATCGCCATCATCGACGACCAGATTACCAACCGGCGCATCTATTCACGTTTGGCGGCGTCGATCGTGCCGGATGCCGAAGTGCAAAGTTTTGCCGATCCCATCAAGGCGTTGGAATGGTGCAAGGACAATATCCCCGATATCGTCATCAGTGATTTCAAGATGGGCACCATGGACGGCGCCGCCTTCACGGCAGCTTTCCGCACGCAAAAAGACTGTGCCGATGTACCGGTTATTATCGTGACCGCGTTTGAAGACAAATCGTTCCGCTACCGGGCTCTCGATGCCGGCGCCACTGACTTCATCACCAGCCCGGTCGATGCGCGCGAATTCGGCACGCGGCTGCGCAATTTGTTGCGGATGCGCCGCCACCAGCTTGATCTGCAACGCCACGGCGCACACTTGCAGGAGAGGCTGGAAAAGAAAACCCGCCTGGGCGATCAAGCGCTGCGCGAGAGCGAAGAAATGCTGCGTCTGGTGATCGATACGGTGCCCGCCCTGATTAGCGCCACCGACAGCAATTCCAAATTTGAATTCGTTAACCGCAAACTCGCCGAAACGCTCGGCGTTGAACCGGAGCAAGCGGTGGGCAAGACCGTCGGCAACCTGATGGGCCAAGACTTCGGCCGCCGCAGTCAAGAGATCGACCACCAGGTTTTTGAGGGCGGCGAGACGATCGCCTCGATCGAGGAAGGCTTCGACGATGGCGGCGGCATCGCCCGCACGTTGCTCACGACAAAATCGCCGCTCCGCGATCAGGATGGCGGCGTGCGCAACGTGATTACGGTGTCGCTCGACATTACCGAGCGCAAGGAAGCGGAGCGCCAGCTCCACAAACTTTCGAGCGCCGTCGCCCAAAGCCCCAATGCTGTGCTGATCGCCGATCCGGACGGCACAGTGGAGTATGTCAATTCGCGCTTCGGCGACATCACCGGCCTGAACGGCGAAGACTTTATTGGCGGCAACCTATTCGCCTGGCACCGCGCCGCCTCACCGCCACAGAATCCAGAGCAAATCCTTTCCGAAGCAACGCAAGACGGCTCGGCACAGCGCGAATTTCAATTGCGGCGCGGCGATGGAGGCGCCTATTGGTGCCGCGCCATGACCAGCGTCATTCGCGATAGCGACGGCGAGGTAACGCATTTTCTCTCGATCATCGATGACATCAGCGACCGCAAGCAAGTCGAGGCGCAGCTGATTCAAACCTCGAAGCTCGCCACCCTCGGCCAGATGGCCGCCGGCATGGCGCATGAGCTCAACCAACCGCTCTACATTATCCGCATGGCCGCCGACCGCTGCCTGATGGAAATTGATGCGGGAACGCTCGAGCCCGAAACCGAGCGCGAGCATTTCGAAATCATTGTCGGGCAGTGCCAGCGCATGGCCGATATTATTGGCCACTTGCGCATATTTGGGCGGCACGATGCGCTTGAGCCCTGCTTGATGGACCCCGCCACCTCAATCCGCCGCGCTGTCGAGATGATGATCGAGCAATACCGCGTCAAAGACATCGAAATCAACGCCGAAATCCCACAGACGGCGCATCTCGTCATGGGCCATCCCATCCGCCTCGAACAGGTGCTGGTCAATCTCCTCAGCAACGCACACGACGCCATTTTGGATAGATTGGCGGCCGACCCAAATGGCGCAAAGGGTCGCATCTCTGTAGCCCTGATCGACGACAAACAGGCTGAGAATATATGTGTGACGGTGAGCGACAATGGCGGCGGCATTCCTGAGGATAAGCTCGTTTCAATCTTTGAACCGTTTTTCACCACCAAGGAAGTCGGCCAGGGCATGGGCCTTGGGCTCTCCGTCAGTCAGAGCATCGTCAGCGAGATGGGCGGCGAACTGGCTGCCTCGGCTAGTGGCGCAGGCACGTCCTTCTCTATCACCCTGCCCTACGCGATTGTAAATGAATCCAGCGAGTCATGAGCGCTGATACCGTATCCGGCACCCATCTGCTGCTGGTCGAAGACGAGCCTGTTGCGTCGAAGATGCTCGCCCGCATTCTCGGCCTCGAAGGCTACCGCGTCACGACCGCACCGGACGGCGTGAGCGCGCTCGAACAGATGGCGGAGGAGCCGCCCGATGCCATGATCACTGATCTCAAAATGCCGCGCGGCAGCGGCTCGGAGCTGGTACGTGAAGCGCGCGCGCAACATGCCAATCTTCCGATCGTCGTCGTCACCGGATTTTTCACAGGCGAAATGGAGCGCGAGCTCAAAGGACTCGGCGTCTCCACCGTCCTTCTGAAGCCGGTGGGGTTACGCGAACTTATCGACGCCATAAGAACTGCCCTTCGCTCGGCCGCCGATTAACCCGGCGGGCTCCGCGCGGCACTATTTGGCTGCTTACACATGATTTGCGCTTGAGAAGGGAGCTTGCGGTTCACCCTCAAGCGCGCTTCAAGTGCATCCAGCCTTCGGACTCGGTGACCGAGTAAAACGGATCGAACAGTTTCACGCCCGACATCTCAACAATGCTGTCGTCACCAATGTCGAGCGTCAGCACGCGGCCCTTGACGACGACCAGGATCACCGTGTGGGCGCTACCGCGCGAGCGGTCATAGCCAACCACGAGACGCAGTTGGTTCGAATGGAATCCGAGCGCCCGGAGCGCCAGATATTTCGCTGCGGCGAAATCCTCACAATCGCCTTTGGCCCGGCTTAGAAACTGAAATGGGGTCGCCCAGTAATCCTGAATGGCATAATTTTTTGCATCGGACTGATAGGTGAAGGCATTGAAATAGCTATTAATTTCCTTAATCTGCGTAACAGGGTCCAAATCTTTAAGGCTATTAATGACGGCGTCCCACAGCTTCGAGCCACGCTCTTCGTTGATCCGACCGTGTCCCTTGGCAAGGCGCAATTCTTGTTCGGCATAACGCTCCAGCATACTGTCCCAACGACGGAAGGTATTGGATTTCTTAACCTTCAATTCGTTGGCGCCGAAGACTGAGACGGAATCCATATTTGAGGCGAACGTGGTGTCGCCGGCCGCGGCTTCGCCGACGCCGATAAATCCAATTGCCAGGCCGAGCACGAGGATAAAAACGGGGGAAAGAACGATAGCGCGGCAAACGCGCGCGGCGCTGAGGTCAAATATGTAGCTGGTTCGCTTGGCTGAGTTCGATTCATTGCGAATGCAGCGATTGCGCGCGCCATATCCGCCAAGAAAACGGAATGGTCCACCATTAGTAATACTCATTTTTGCAAGCTCCCCACATGGAATATGGAACCTGCAAATAATACTTTCTTAACTATAAAGTTAATTGAAACATAGGGATATCAAAGACACCATTATGTATTGGGTATCTATACTAAAAGATAGGTTCTATATTCCAATGAATAGGATTTTTACATCGCCAAGTGGTAATTGTTTCAATTGATACGATCAGTCGAATTTGCATTTTTTTGTTGGGTGGGCAGTTGGCACATGACGTCGCTTGGCGACTGCGAACGCCTCCATTTCGTGGCGCGCACGAATATGGGAAAATAGCGGCGAATCGGGCGTTCTGACCAAACTGGCGCCGGGAGAGGCATATGCGGGTTTTGCTCGCGGACGACCATAAATTGGTGCGCGATGCGCTAGCCCGGATTATTCACGGCGTGTCGTGATAGGGTCGGTGAGCGTAGATTAAGCTGTTGAAATGCCGTAT